>JALWCE010000099.1 GCA_027036935.1 Nitratiruptor sp.
CTCCAGACGCATCGACCCGCTCCATCCAGCCGTCATCAGTCTTGGCACGATAGAGGGCGGCACGGCACCCAACGTGATCTGTGATCATGTGCGCCTCACTGGCACCGTGCGTACCGTCAATGAGGGGGTGCGCAAGAAGATCCCCGAGATGATGGAGGATGCCGTCAAAGGCAACTGCCACAGTATGGGAGCCACGTACAATTTCCATTATGACTTTGGCAATCCCGAACTTATCAACACCGACTGGGCCGTGGATATCGTCGTCCAGGAGGCCAAGAAGATCGTGGGCGAGGAGAATGTGATCGATCTCAAAGACCCGGTGATGGGGGGAGAGGATTTTAGCCGCTATTTGCAGCTGGTTCCTGGAGCTTTTTTTCGTCTTGGGGTCTGTAACCCCAAAAAAAACAGCTGCGTTAGCCAGCACCATCCAAAGTTCGATATAGACGAGGATGCCCTGCCTATAGGGATGAAAGTGCTGAGCGCCGCAGCGATAGAAGCGATGGAGAGACTCGGTGAAAAACAGATTTAAAATATCGTTGTACAACGATCTGGAGTATTTCAAACCTCTGCAAGCCTTTTACGAGGAGCTGTGCCGTATTATAGACTTCCCCGCTAAAGAGTCCAAAGAGCTTGAAGAGGCGCTCTATGAACTTTTTGAAAATGCGGTGGTGCATGCCTATGGGTCGGAAGAGGGGATTATTGATGTGGAGTTTGAGCTTTTTGAAAACGGCATCGAAGTCTCGGTACGGGACAAGGGGCTGCCCTTTGATGAGCGAATCTTGCGCAGTGTTCCCCTCGATCCTTCTGTGCAAAACAAAGGACTCAATCGAGTCTTTTTGCTCGTGGACGACTTTCGCTATCTCAATCTAGGACTTGGGGGCAAGAAGTTCTCGGTGCTCAAGTATGTGCCGATGAGGCTGCGCCTTAAAGAGGATATCCCCTTTTACAGCGATATCGGCACCGAAGTGGATGAGAATCTCAAAGCCCATCTAAGGGACAAGCTCAAGGTACGCAGTTATCAAGAGGGGGATGAGGTAGAGATTTCTCGCCTTATCTACAAAAATTACGGCTACACATATTTTAAAGATCTCTTCTACTATCCCGAAAAGATCCGCCAAAAAGAGAAAAGCGGGCAGATCCACTCCATTGTGGCCGAGATCGATGGTAAGATCGTAGGCCATTTCGCTCTTGTACGAGTCCCAGATTCCAATAGCGCCGAGATCGGTATCGCCGTGGTGGATCCAGGATTCAAGGGGATGGGAATTATGAAAGCGATGTTTGAAGCCCTTTTACAAAAAGCGCAAGAGCTGGGGCTCGATGCTCTTTTTGGGGAGGCGATCACTTTCCACCCCTACAGCCAGCGGGCCAACGCTAGATTTGGTTTTTTTCCTACCGCTTTGCAGCTAGGCGAGTTGCATCAGATGGTCCGGCTCAAAGATCACAAATACCCCTATCGTGGGAAACGGGGGGCGGCGTTAGTAGACTATAAAGTTTTTAACAAAACGACACGCTCCATTGCGCTGCCCAGGCGCTACAAAGAGTGGATCAAAAAAGCGTATGAGGGGTGCGGCGTGCCTTTTGAAGAAAGAGATGCGGGCGAAAAAGAGGAGAAGATTGCAATAGAACATAATCCTACTTTCAATATCTCTACCATTACCATTCACAACGCCCCCCAAAATTTTGAGGAGCGTTTCGTGGATATTTTTGAAGAGGTACTCAAAAAACATCCTGATATGATCTATGCCGATATCGCTTTGCAAAGTGTGGGAGATGTGGAAGAGGTGGTTGCTACTCTTAGGGAGTTTGGTTTTTTCTACTGCGGCGTGCTCTTTGCCCGGAAAGGGGGCAAGGATTATCTGCGGATGCAGATGGAGCTTGCTGAAAATATTGAAGAGCAAAATATCGTCTGCTACAGCGATATGTGCAAGGAGCTGCACCGCTTTATTTTGAAGGATAAGGCGAGTGTGCGTGGGCGTTAAGCTCGCTCATTTTCTTAGTCCCCTGCGTTATCCAGGGTCCAAAAGGCGAATGGCCGAGCGTATCGTCTCTTTTGTGGCTCGGTACGATTTTGATACTTTCATAGAGCCCTTTGCCGGGGGAGCTTATATAGGGTTGGTGCTGCTACGCTCGGGTCTGGCTAAAAAGTTGGTTATTGGTGACAAAGATGAGCTTGTAGCTGCTTTTTGGGAGGCTCTATTTTTCCACACCGATGATCTGATTGATCTAATTGAGCGCACGCCCATAGATGTGCCTACATGGATGAAAATCAGAGACAGCCGGCCAACCAGTTTGATAGACAAGGCGTTTAAATGTCTCTATCTCAATCGCACCAGCTACTCTGGCGTGCTCAAAGGGGGAGTACTTGGCGGCTATGAGCAAAAGAGCCGCTATAAAATCGATTGTAGATTTGATAAGCCCAAGATCATCAAACGCATTCAAGAGCTTGTTAAATTGCGCGATATGGTGGAGGTTTATCACTGCAGCTATGAAGATTTGGCCAAAAAAAGTTTTACCAAGCCATTTTTCTACTTCGATCCACCCTACTACCAAAATGGCAATCTGCTCTACAACCACTATTTCAAGCTCCACGATCACATTCGGCTACGAAATTTTTTGGCCACGCTTGAAGCTGGGTGGCTGCTTAGCTACGACTACCATCCAAAGATCGAGGAGCTCTACGAGGGGTATCACATCGCCAGATACGCTAGCTATCACAGCGCCACCAAAAGGAGCCAAAGACCAAAAAAAATGGAACTCTTAATCGCTAAAACTCCTCTATTTTGATGTACCAACTATCTTCTCTTTGCCTTTTTTGTACTTTGTAGTTAGGAAGAGGAAAGAGACGAAAGAGCAGAGGCCAAAGATAGTTGTGAGCAAACTTCTCTTTTGCTTCTATCTCTTGAGGAAGCATTTTTTTTATAAGCTTTGTTACCGCACTTCCCTTTAGTTTCCCTTGCATCCCTTTTGTACGCAGATATTCCATGGTTTGAGAGTTAGAGACGATCTTTTGATAGATTTGGTCCTCAATTTGAAGCCGGCGGCGCAGACTCTTGGCGTAGGTCGGTAAAGCCTTTTTGGTGTAGTGCGGGTCTTGAGGCTTATAGAGGCGTTCAAAGGAGAGACTTCGCAAAAAGATGGGATATGGTTTACCTCCCACAGAGGACCACATCACCCCCTGTCCGGGAATCGCTTCGTTGAGCAAGATGCTAAGGATATCGTCGCTAAAGTGGGAGTTGGCCGCTTTGATGGTGCGCAGATCCGCCGAAGAGAGTAGATGCATCAAAAACCAGTTGTCCCCTTGACTCAGGATCTGAGTGGGGATGGAGCCCGGCTGTTGGGTAATCAAAAACGCCCCCAGATCATATTTTCGCCCCTCTTTAACCCATTCCACAAAAGGCTCGGCGGCGCTCTCTTTTTCGTTGAGTACCGATTGGGCCTCCTCTACCACCGCCAAGACGGGAATCGATCGGGACTCTTTTTTGGTAAATTCTTGGGCATTGTGGTTAAAGAGGTTGCGCAGGATCAATCCGGCCAAAATCAAGGAGCTTTTGCCCCGCATCATAGAGATGTCTACAATGCACAGCTTTCCATCGGCCAGGGCGCTCTTTAGGGCTTGATAAAAATGGCTGTTAGATTCGTGGAGCATATTGATGATCTTAGTCATATTGGCTCGAATGGGTCCGAGCTCCACCGGATCGATTTTACCCATTTGCATTATATCCATCACCTCTTGATCGCTAGCTTGCATCTTTTTTTGGACTATAAGCTCTACCAGTGCGCTCCATTTGAAGTTGGGGAGGCTTTTTAGCTTGACCACATTTTGCTGATCTTGTTTCTCCGCTGGCAGCGCCAGCCCCACCACGTCAGCAGCTCGAAACTCTTTGATATCGAGCCGTACGCCAGCGGTTACAAAAGAGCCATAGTAGGGGCTTGGAGCCTCCCGATCGGTAAAGACTACGATCTCGTCTTTGAGATGGGGCACGTCGCACAGACCCGGCCGCCCTTTGTCGTCTGGCCAAAAATACTCTCCATCGGGGTCGAAGATGATGGTGCCTACGGGCTTTTTCAGATCTCCTCGTTTTGTAACGGTGGGTGTAGAGCGGTAGAGCTCGCTAAAGAGGAGCTTGTTGAGGTTGGATTTTCCAAAGCCGGCACGGGCAAACAAAAAGGATCGGCGTGCGATGAGGCTTTGCATCGAAAAGTGGATGGGAATGGATGGGGAGCGTAGCTGCATCCAATCAAGCTCTTCTATCTTTTTACTGCCGGCGGCGTAGATGAACTCCCCCAAAGCGAAGTAGCCGATATGAGCTCCGGGGACGTTGGCGCCGCACAGCTCTTTGAGGACCTCGTCGGTAGGGAAAGCGACGGGACTGCCCACATGGGGAAGCCGTCTATGGGAGGAGACAAAGACAAGTCCCTTGGGGCTTATGCGTACGACTCCAAGGACTCGGATATCGACCCGGTATTTTAGATAGTGCTCTCTAATATCTTCTGGAATCTCTCGCCCCTCCTCCATCGCTCGTATGTTAAACTCTTCGCCCGCTCCGGCGGTAAGCTTACCCTCAGAGGACAAAGAGGCGATCCGTCCAAGTACCGCTTCGTTTTCATGCTCTAATTGGATGAGAACAAACTGCCCGATCATGGGAATGCTTTGGAATTCGTTGCGGTAGGGCAGCGCTAAGTCAGCGTGAAATTCTAGCCCCCCTTCTCTAAATCCTCGAAAAATTCCCACTCTGTTTTGTTTGGTAAAAAGTTCCATCTCTCCTCCTAGTAGCGGGCTTTGGCCGGATCTTTGTCCAGTAGGTCGAAAATATCCAAAATCTCCCCTTTTTCGCCCAAAATTTCCCGTACGGCTTCGTAAATCTTGCCTTGGAGTAGATCGTAGTCAAATGCGACCAAAGCCGCATACTCGTGGGCTCTTTGGAGAGTTAAGGGATAGTATGTCACGGGAAAGCCTTGGGATGCGTCAAAAAGTAGATGGCCAAGGATCTGAGGGGCTTGATCCTTTTGGCGATCAAAAATATCCACCGCCCAGATCGGATCGAGGGGTTTGGGGCCAAATTTTGCGAAGAAGAGACGACCGGCCGTGAAATCTTTTGGCTCTTGTTTGCGTATCTCCTCGTCGCTTCTTGCGACAAACTCCTCCCACCGGTATGTCTTTTTCTCCAGCTCGGGCGGGATTTGGACAAAGCTGGGATACGAGGTTTTGAGCACCCCTTGGCTGAGCATCGCTAGGCGATATCTGGTGAGTAGTTTGTTTTTTTTTGCAATACCGCACAAATAAAGATTGTGTTTGCGCTTTTTAGCCTCCTCTATTTTTTGGGCGATGAGGTTTTGGATCTTTGGAAAGATTCCGGGGAAAAAGACCTTGGTGCGCAGCAGCCCGTCAAAAAGAAAGAGGGTGTCGGTGGCGTACTCTTTGTGGATGATAAGATGAAGCAGCACCGCCCACTCTACGATCTGGCGATAGTCATATATCCAGCCGCGATTTTTGGCCACTCCTTTGGAATCGGTGCCAAGCATATGGCTAAGATCTTGCAGGCGACGCACGCCTACGGTCTCCATCAAAGCTCCCACCACATCAGCGGCTCTTCCGTGGGCATCAAAGTGGCTCTTGTTTAGTCTATCGATACTGGTGTTGGAAGAGAGAATTTTGAAAAAGAGCTCATTGCGGCTTGAATCAACCACGCGTACTACATGCAGATCGAAAGGATCAAAAACAAAAGAGTTGTTGCCCCCGTCCGTACCCACCATGGCCAGAGCCGTACTGCTTCTTGGCGTAATGCGTCGCTGTATAGATCGCAAAGGGGCCATATCTTCCATAAGCTCTTGAAGTAGAGGCTGTTGAGCGAGTGTCTCTTGCTTGATGGCTGCTTGCAGTTGGGGTAAAATATCTGGGTCTATCATCCTCTCTCCTAACCGGCTAAAGCCTTTGAGTATGCCAACGGCTTGTCTTTAAAGAATATATAAACTCCTTTAGGGTAATGGTAGAATTTTTGCGATTAAAGTCGCTTTAAAGTTAACTCCTCTTTGCTATAATCGGTAAAAAAGGAGGTTGGATGGAAAGTGATTATCCATCATATTACCGCGAACCCGAGGTGATAAAAGAGAGTATCTACACCGGAAGCCAAGCGCTGCAAAAGGCTCCCAAGATCATAGGCGTCCCCACTGGGATAGAGGGTTTGGACGATCTTTTTTTTACCGTTAAAGAGAAAAATGGAAAGCTCGAGAAAGTGAGCTTGGGCGGTATACCCAAATATTGTGTTTGCAACATTACGGGAGTGAGTGATACAGGCAAGAGCCTCATGGCCGAGCAGTTTGCCATAGAGCAGGCGAGAAAGGGACAAAAGGTCGCTTTCATAACCGTCGAAACCCCGGCCAATTTCGTCGTCGCCTCCATAAAATACAGGGCATTGGCGATGGGGTACGATTTTAGCGAGTTCGAGGACAATATCATCCTCATCGATGCGGCAAGTTTTAGCAAGCTAAGAGAAAATCTTCCCGATCTGCTCTCTACCTTGGCGTACGCCATCAAAACCTACAAGATCGATTTTACGATCATCGACTCTATCACAGGGCTTTTTGAAAACAAGGAGATGATGGCTAGAGCGATTGTGCGAAGAGTCTTCAATTTTATGAAAAAGTGGTACCAAACGGCCCTTTTTATCAGTCAAAAGCGAAGCGGTCACGAGGAACTGAGCGCCGAGGCGGCGGGAGGATATGCGGTAGGGCATATCGTGGACGGGACGATGGTATTGGCCAAAGAGCTCATCACCAGCCAGTACCAGGCCAGGATCTACAAAGCGCAGATCGGCGATCTGGTGCGACTTTTTCGAATAGACGGCTGCCGCATGAGTGGACACGATACCAAGACCCACTTCATGGAGATCACCGATACTGGTATAGTAAAAATCAAAGAACCGATAGGAGGATAAGATGATCATACTTTCAGGAACTACACTCACCATTGACGAAAAAGGATTGGAGCGACTCGTGGAGCGAGTCTTTTTCAAATCGATCGACCTTTTGGGAGGTCTCAAAAGATTGGCCGAATATCGCACTCTTACTTGGCTTCCCTCACTAGCACGCGCCGCTTTCGTGATCGTGCTCAAAGAGGAGTATCTCAAAACCGAGGATGAGATCGCCGAGTATGTGGGTCTCACTCGCAATACCGTGCGAAATATTCTCAGAGCCGATCCCGATCTTGCGATGTACAAGATCCAGCATATCGACGAGCTGAGCGAAGAGGAGAAAAAGGAGCTCAAAGTCCACACCGCAGGAGGTATCGCCAAGCTTGCCTACAAGCTTGTCAAAGATGGACAAGATTCGCAAACGCTACTCGATTTTTGTCATACGATGGCGGGCGAAGCTCTCAAAGCCGCTTCGTGCGAGAGCCCATGGGCCTATTTGGTGCTCAAGCACACCAAAGGGGTGGACTATCCTATTATGGACTCCAAAATCTTGGAGGAGCGGTTGGCCGGTATCCAGATCAAGGGCTTAGATGGAGCCCAGGTGGCCAAAGGGCTAGGATATCCCATCAAAACGCCGGCGCAGCTGCTGCATGAGATCAAGGAGTATCTGCAAAGCCAAGGAATTGCGTGATTCCTCTGATTTATAAAAAGATGTGCCCCAACTGTGGGGGCGACATCACCAGCGAGCGTCTATCCAAAGGGCTAGTGTGTCAAAAGTGCCTACCCCAAGAGGTGGAGCCCTCTAAATTGTGTAATGTGATCACAGGAGATTTTAAGAGGGTATGTGAGCTTTGGAGCCGGGCGAAGGAGTATGAGGAGTTCTTTGGCCAAAGTGTCGGATTTAGACCCAGAGAACTTCAGCTTAGCTGGGCCAAAAGGTTTTTCCTTGGGCGCTCCTTTGCCCTGCTGGCTCCCACCGGTATCGGCAAGACTACTTTTGGCCTCACGCTCGCCTCCTTTATCCGTCCCAAAAAGAGCTATCTGCTCTTTCCTACCACCCTGTTGGCCAAAGAGGCTGCCAATAGGCTGCAAAAGATGGGCCAGGAGGCTCTGTTGTATGAGAGCTCTTTGTCCAAGAGGGCCAAGGAAGAGATCAAAGCGAAAATCGAGTCAGGGGATTTTGAGATACTGATCACCACTACCAGCTTCTTGTACCGCAACTTCGAGATCATTCCAAAGGATTTCGAGCTTATCTTCGTAGACGATGTGGACAGTATCCTCAAATCCGCCAAAAATATAG
>JALWCE010000100.1 GCA_027036935.1 Nitratiruptor sp.
TTTTGGCCAACTCCACCGCCTCGTTGATGACAATTGCAGGATCAAGATCGGTAAAGAGCAGCTCATATGTCCCAAGTCTCAAAATCGCCCGCTCGATAGCACCTAGTCGCTCTATATCCCAATCTTCTAGATGTTTTTTGATCTCCTCGTCGATCTTGTCAAGATGCTCCACCGTCCCTTTAAAGAGGTTCAAGGCAAATTCTCTTTGTTTGTTTCTGATCTTCTTCTCTTCCAAAATCTCTTCTGCAAACTTCTTGATCTCGGGATTGCCAAGATCGTAGGCATAAAGCAGTCCGATGACCGCCTCTCTTGCTTGGTGTCTTGTGGCCATTACAGACTCCTATATAGATCGATAAGCTCGATGAGCCCCGTCATCGCTTCAAAGCCCTTGTTGCCGGCTTTGGATCCCGCTCGCTCGATGGCTTGCTCGATGGTATCGGTGGTGAGCACTCCAAAAGTTACCGGTTTTTGGTATTTGAGTGTGGTATTGGCGATCCCTTTGGTAGCCTCTGCGGCCACATAGTCAAAATGAGGCGTACTGCCTCGAATGATCGCTCCAAGACAACAGACTCCATCATAATTTTTTTGTGCAAGCACCCTATCCAGAGCGAAAGGGATTTCAAAAGCTCCCGGTACCAAAATCAGATCCAATAGCTCCTCGCTCCCTCCATGACGCAAAAAGGCATCCTTCGCACCTTCGACCAATCGATCGGTGATGATATGATTGAAACGACTCGCGATAATCGCCACATGTTCGCTCCCTTTTAGCCGTAATTTACCCTCAATTACTCTCATCTATACTCCCCTATATTTCCAAAGCTCGTTGGATCTTAAAAATCTCGTCCATAATCTCGTGGAGCCGCTCTGGCGTGATCATATTGGCTCCATCGCTCAAGGCATTGTCGGGATCTGGATGGGTTTCAAAGAAAAATCCATCCACCCCCACGCTCGCCGCAGCTTTGGCCAAAGGTTCTACGAAACGACGCTCTCCACCGCTCTTGCCTCCGGCACCTCCTGGCTTTTGCACGCTGTGGGTAGCGTCAAAAATCACCGGAGCAAACTCTCCCATGATAGGCAGCGAGCGGTAATCTACCACAAGGTCGTTGTATCCAAACGTAGTGCCCCGCTCGGTAAGCCATACTCCAGCTTTTATGGCATCTTCCTTGTCTATAAACTCCACTCCCTTGGTCTGAAGCACCTTAAGGAGCGAATATTTCATATCCCAAGGGGCCATAAACTGACCCTTTTTGATATTGACCTTTTTGCCGGTCTTTGCCACGGCTACGAGCAGATCTGTCTGACGACACAAAAAGGCGGGGATTTGAATGGCGTCGGCCACTTCGGCCACCGCTTCGACTTGGTATGTCTCATGTACATCGGTCAGGATCTGATATCCAAAAATCTCTTTGATGTCGGCTAGCATCTGCAAGCCCTTCTCAAGTCCCGGTCCCCGGTAACTCTCCAGACTCGTGCGATTGGCCTTGTCAAAGCTCGCTTTGAAATAAAAATCGATATTTGGTGCATTGTGGTAACGCTTGAGCTCTTCTGCTATGAGTTCTAGCTGCTCTTGGGATTCTATCACGCATGGTCCGGCTATTAGTATCAACTTCTCTCCTTTATCTGCTTTTAGCGACTACTACGCCGCTTAAAACTATCAAGATTATACCCAAAATTTCTACAAATCCAGGCAATGGATCGGCTAAAAAGAGTATGCCCAAAAGTATGGAAAAAAGAATATTGGAGTAGCTAACGGTCCCGACGATTCCGGCTTTTGAGACCCCATACGCCTTGGTCATAAAGATCTGTGCCATCGTGGCCAACGCCCCCATCGCCACCACATAGAGCCACATTTTGCCTTGGGGCATTACAAATTCACCGAATATAAAGTCAAGCCATTGGGTCTGGACAAAGGGGCTTGCCACCATCAAAAGTAGCGGTCCTATAGTACCTATCCCCATGAAGCTGAGCACTATGGCTTTTGTATCATAGTAACGCTTAAGCTCTCGTACGCTCGTATAAGCCAAAGCCGCTCCGACACCACTGAGGATCCCCAAAAGATCGTACTTGTCAAAAGGGGTGGTGAAAGGATCGGTAATGAGTACGATACCGACAAATCCTATCAACACCGCTATCCATGCGAGCCTCAAGAGCCGCTCTTTCAAAAAGATATAAGCAAAAATCGCAGTCCAAATAGGCGAGGTCTTGGAATAGGTCATCGCTTCACCTAAAGGGATATGGGCAATGTCATAAAAGAAGCAGAGCAAGGCCAAAAAACCCATAAAGCCCCGAAAAAAGAGTAGCCACGGTTTTCCACCCACTCCTTGCAAAGGAGTATGCAAAAGTGAAAGCCCCACCCCAATCACACCAAAAACGTTGCGAAAAAAGACGATCTCAAGGCTTGGCATCACCGATCCCAAAAGCTTGGCGAAGACCCCCATCCCTGCA
>JALWCE010000101.1 GCA_027036935.1 Nitratiruptor sp.
AAACTCTTTGATTCTTCTCGTCCAACCCTCGCCTACTCCACAGCCGAGTGGACCAAGTTCGCCCCCACGGTGCTAAGGGCCTTGACGGGAGAGAGCAAAAGGGACAAAGAAGCGCTCGAAGAGGTGGCCAAGATCACGGGCGCTTCTATCCCTCCATCTATCAAAGCCCTTTTCGACAAGCCTATCATCCACGATACTGTAGTACCCAAAGAGCGCATTGAAGAGGAGATTTTAAAATTCTTGGTATAATGAGAGTATGAAAAAGATTATTTTACTATTTGTATTGGCCTTTTCTTTGATGGCAGGATATGTAGATGAGCTTAAAAAGTATCTACTCTCTAAAGAGTTTCGTATTGACGGGACTTTCTTTTTGATGCGAAAAGATCAAGGTGGAAAATGGATCTACGCCGCCTTGGATGATAAAGGGGAAGTGCGTGGATATTATGAGCTCTTAGGATATACCCCATCGCCTGTAAATCCTTTTGGCTGGAAACCCCTCACTCACTCTTTTTCCATCGCAGATTTACAGATGATAGGCTATTTTATCTATGTGGGATTTGGCCCTGATCTTGATGATCCCCATCGTAAACCCTACTCTTGGGTCTTTGTGGATGCGAGAAGGGGAGCTGTTTATAAACTGATGGGTCACAAAAAGGGCTATTTTGAGTATCTGCAAGAAAATGGAAAAACCAGGCCCCTTAAGGAAATTTTTTTCCATAAGGAAGCGAATAAGGCTCTTTTTTACAGCTGTATGGATAGTTTTGAGGATAGTAACTTTTCGATACGAAAATTTTCAAAGCAAAGCGGCTCTATCGCATATGAGTGCAAAGTGGGCGCTTTGAATCCTTATCGGCTACTTGCTCCCATAATGCCTAAAAAAATCGAGGTGCAAGACCATATCCGAGGAAATATTGCTTTGGAGAGGGTAGAGGTGCATATGACAAAAGAGCCTTTAGAGGGTCTTGTACATATCCAAGGGATAGTGGGGGAAAAGAGGCTTAATTGTCTTCGCAGATACAAACCCCTCTCTTCCCAAACCATACGCACGCATTGGCAGCTTCGTTTTTTGGCTAATTGGAGTGGAGACTCTAAAAAATTAGAGGAACAGGGGGATTGTACCGGAGTGGATGAGCTGTTTGAAAAACCTCTTTTTATTGGATTGAAAAGGAACCTTTTTATTCAAGGGGATCAGAACGCCACTCATACTATCCTATTTTGGAAAGATATCTACGGATTTTAAGGCGATTATTTTCTCATCATTCTCCATATCCACCACACAAAAGGTATTTCAAAAATCAAAGCCAATAAGGTAACTTTGAGAGTGCCGTGATCCCCTTGGGTAAAAGGCAGATCGCTCGTATTCATCCCAAAAAATCCCGTGATGAGTGTAAGAGGTAAAAAGATGGCCGAGATGATGGTGAGTAAAAAGATGATTTTATTCATCTTCTCATCCATCTTAGCTCTATAAAAGCTATAGAGGTTGTCCAGTTTTTCGATCCCGCTTTTTGAGAAGCGAAAGGCTCTGTCGATATGCTCTTCCAAGTCTTTATATGCCAACTCATCGAGCTCATCTTTAAAATGTTTTAAAAATCTTTGAAACGCTACCATTGAGTGTCCCATCAGCCGCTCTATGAGAGCCAACTCTTTTTTGAGCATAAGCCACTCGTTTGGAAAATTTGAGTCTATATTGTTTTCATAAAGTCTATCTTCCATCTTTTCGATAGTGGTTTGGAGTTTGGATATTTTGGCCAAAATTTTATCGATTCGGATATCTAAAAAGTTGTGCAGTGCTTTGAAATCTCCAAGAGGTATAAACTCTTTAGACTCCCGTAAATATTCGTAGACTTTGTCATCTTTGATCAAAAAGGCGTAGCTGATCACTTTGACTTTGTTCTCTTTGATGTATGGCAGACGCAAGATGAGCACCGCATACTCTTTTGTAGTCTCAAAATCGCTTGGATGTTCGCTATTGACGATATCGTCGATGATATATTTGTTGAGTTTGAATTTCATATTTTTCCTTTTTTAAGGCGAAAGTATAGCACATCACCCCTCCAGCTCCTCTTTTTTCTCTTCTAGTGTGATATACTCTTCCATGAGCTTTTCATGCTCCTCTTCTAGTTGGGCCAGCTCGCTGGAGATGGCGACGATTCCTCGCTCTTCATAGCAGTTTGGATCACTGAGACAGTCGCTCAGCTGGGCGATCTTGCTCTCTAGCTCTTCGATGAGATTTGGCAGCTCATCGAGTCGTTTGGCCTCTTTGTAGGAGAGCTTTTTTGTGCGTTGTCGCACACGCTGGGGTTTTGGCTCTTTGGTCTCTTTTGCTATTTTTTCGATTTCATCCAGCTCTTTTTCGATCTCAAGGTATTCGCTGTAGCTTTGATGAGACTCCTCTACGATACCATTCCCTTTGAAGATGAGC
>JALWCE010000102.1 GCA_027036935.1 Nitratiruptor sp.
CGCTTGGCTCCCTCATCGATGAAATCGGGCCGCTTGACGGCGGCAGAATTGACGCTTACTTTATCGCATCCTACGGCCAAGAGTCGGTAGATATCCTCAAGGTCCTTGATCCCTCCCCCAACGGTCAAAGGGATAAAGACCTCCTTGGCCACCTCTTCGACGATATGGACGATGGTATCGCGATTTTCGTAGGTGGCGGTGATATCAAGAAAAGTGATCTCATCCGCCCCCTCTTCGTTGTAGCGTTTGGCTACTTCTACGGGATCCCCCGCATCTTTGAGTCCTATGAAATTGACCCCTTTGACCACCCGTCCATCTTTGACGTCCAGACAGGGGATGATCCGTTTGGCAAAATAGTCTCGCATCGATCTCCTCGTAAAAAGATTTTTTTTAATTATACTCTTTTTAGTTTTTTCTTTTTTGTTTTATAAGAAAAAATAAAAATCAGTTTCATGTGAAACATTAATATATATAATAATTAAATGTGATAGTTGGTTGACATATTTTCCGAGAAATTGGTGCTATAATCAAAAAAAAGGAGTTACACAATGCAGAGTATAGGGACACTTTTTTTAACGATAGTTTTTATTGTTTTTGAGATAGGCCTCACCTATTTTATCCCCATTGGATGGATTCTTATACTAGCCATTGGGATGATGGGATTTTTTATCTTGATAGGCTATAAACGTACGGCTTTGGCTTTGGTAATATCGATCTTTTTATATGGAGGGGTTTTGGCCTTGATGGATAAACAGACCTATATGACGCACCATATAAAAGTGGTCAGAAATCTTATCTACGATCAAGAGCATAAAAAAGTATTTGAGTTAAGTTTCGATGATGCTCAAAAAATCAAACAGATAAAAATTCTAAAAGAGCAATTGGTGGCTTGCCTGCATTATACCCTTTTTGGACACAAGACCTCCGAACATTTTTGTTACTACAAGATAGATAACAATCTTTTTCCCGTTAGGGAGCTTCGATAGCTTTTGAGTGTTTTTAAACACACTCAACTGGTATAGCAAGGCAAAAAGTTTATTGAAGCCCATAGATTTTTTACTTCTCTTCCAAAGGGTCGGAATGACCCAAATTGATGTCTGTATAGGTGGCTGGGATGGAGGCATATGCCTAGCCATCTACCGATGGAACAAGAAGCTATAGAAGCTATCCGTTGATCACTTTGACATAGACTAAACGCTCCTCCCTCGGACCATCAAACTCACAAAAAAAGACTCCTTGCCATTCGCCAAGCAACAGCTTAGCCTCCTCTACAGGGATCTCTACACTTCCGCCGCATAGGGCCGATTTGAGATGAGCGTCGGCGTTCTCTCCATGGGCATAGCGATCGCTCTTGGGTACCAAGCGGCTCATATGAGCCAAAAAATCTCGCTGCAAATTTGGATCGACGTTTTCAAAAAGAAGCACGCTTGTAGTGGTATGGGGAGAGTAGACAAGACAACTTCCGTTTTTAACTCCGCTTTTTATCACCATCTCCCGCACTATTTGAGTTATCTCGATCATCTCCGATTTGTGATTGGTTTTGAGTCGTATGATTTGCATCCACTTCCTTTAAGTAGGCTTTGAGTTTTTTATACTCCTCTTTGGTCAAGTATCGAGTTTTACCAGTTGGCAGAGCGTTGAGTTTTACCCAACCATACTCCACCCGCTTCAAGTCTACCACATCTTTACCAAAATGGGCAAAAAATCGCCTGATCTCTCTATTTTTCCCTTCTCTCAAGGCTACCTTGAGACGAGAGTAGGTAGAAGCGTTTTTGTCGATACGGTACGCGAAAAAAGGAGCGAACCTCATCGACTGGATTGGACTCTTCTCGTGTCCTCCGGCCGTGGCGTCGGCGAGCTCCAGCCCCTCTCTCATCGCCTGTTCCATCTGAGGAGTCACCTCCCCTTTTATTTTGACATTATAGACTCGTGGCAAATCTCCCTCCATCAAAGCTTGAGCCACTTTAGGAGAATCGGTCAGCAGCAAGAGCCCCTCGCTGGCAAAGTCCAGGCGACCTACTGGAATGAAGTGTTTGAATTTAGCTGGCAAAGAGTCGTAGATAGTGCGTCTGCCCCGATCGTCTTTTTTGGTGACAAGCTCCCCTTTTGGTTTGTTGTAGACGATGACGGTGTACTCACCTTTTGGTTTAACCAATTTTCCTTTGAGAAAGACTTTATCCCCATCTTGCACATCGTAAAAAGGCTCTGTCACGACTTTGCGATTGACTTTGACATGACCCTCTTGGATGAGCCTATCTGCCTCGCGTCTAGAGTAGGTGGTGTTATGAGAGATATATTTATTGAGTCTCATTTAATTCCCGCTTCTACCAGATCGTGAATATGTACAACCCCTTTGATTTTATCTTCGTTGGTCGTTACTACAAGCATCTGGATTTTATGTTTTTCTATGAGCCTTAGTGCTTGACTTGCGAGCATACTCTCCTCCTGTATCGTTTTTGGATTGCGTGAGGCAAAGTCAATGGCTGGCTTATGCAGTGAAAACTCCTCACTCATCAAAGCCCGCCGCAAATCTCCGTCGCTGAGTATCCCTTTGAGCCTACCTTTATTATCGGTAATAAGCACATTACCAAGCTTTCCCTCGCTCATCGCTACAATCGCCTCTTTTAAAGCTGTATCTTCAGTAATGATAGGCAGATTTTGGGTACGCATCATATCCTTTACCTTGACAAAAAGCCTTTTGCCCAGACTCCCTCCGGGATGAAACGAGGCAAAATCATCAATCTTAAAATCTCTTTTTTTCATCAAGCAGACGGCCAAAGCGTCTCCTAGTGCCATTGTCAACGTCGTTGAAGCCGTGGGAGCCGCTTGCAAAGGACAGGCCTCTTTTTCCACCTGAATAGAGAGAAAAATATCGCTGTAACGTCCAAGAGTAGACTCTTTTGCGGCGCTCATACCAATAAGGGGTATGTCAAAACGCTTAATATGCGGAAGGATCCGCACTAGTTCCTCACTCTCACCGCTATAGCTAATAGCTAACACACCGTCTTCTTTACCAATCATGCCAAGATCACCGTGCAACGCCTCGGTGGGATGGATAAAAAAGCTCGGCGTCCCGGTAGAGGCGAAAGTAGCGGCTATTTTGGAGCCTACCAGACCGCTTTTGCCCACACCTGTTACTATAAGTTTGCCTTTTAAAGAGGCAATGAGCTCCACAGCCCTATCGATTTGGTCCCCTAAATTTTTGGCTGCTTTTTGCAAAGCCTCAGACTCGATATCCAAAACCTCTTTGGCAATATTTGCGTAGATCATCATTACATTACATAAAGAGTTGGTACGATCGTGGGGTACTTTTTATATTTTTTAAAAATATATTTGCGTACCGCTTGTCGAAATTCATTCTCCAGTTTTTTAGGTGTTTCCACAAGTTCGGGTCTATTTTGGATCATCTGCTCCAAAATCTGGGCGATCTCTTTTTCGAACTCTTTATCCATGCGATCGCCTACAAGTCCGTAGCTAGTCACTTTAGGAGGTGTAATAAATTTCTTGGTATCCCGTGAGATTTGGGCTACGACGATGACGATACCCTCCGTGGCCATCTTTTGACGATCCACTACTACATCGCTCTCTATCTTTTGACCAAGCTGATTGTCGATATAGGTCTTGCCAGTTCGTACCGTTTTGACCTTTTTCATATACTTTGGCGTAACCTCTATTTGATCTCCGTCGCTCATCAAAAAGATATTTCGCTCAGGAATACCGCACTTAATGGCACTATCTTTATGTTTCATCAAATGGTTATACTCTCCGTGTACGGGGAGGAAAAATTTGGGTTTTGTTAGGCGTAACATCAGTTTTTGCTCCTCTTGGGCCGCATGTCCAGATACATGGATCTCACTAAAATCTTGATAGGCAACGGTGGCGCCACACTTTTGGATGAAGTTGATGAGGCTCGAGACACTGCGCTCGTTCCCAGGAATCGCTTTGGCCGAGAGGATTATCGTATCGCTTGGCTTGATTTTGACATGGCGGTGTTCGTTGGTAGCCATACGATACAGGGCGCTCATCGCCTCGCCTTGGCTTCCGGTGGTGACAATAAGAATCTCATCGTCTGGATATTTGCCAAGCTCGTGGGGCTCGATAAAGATATCTTGGGGTAGTTTGATATAGCCAAGCTCCATGGCTATGTCTAAGTTTCGCTCCATCGAACGACCAATAATCGCCACTTTTCGTCCATACTTAATCCCATGCTCAATCGCTTGGTAGACTCGATGGATATTGGAGGAAAAGGTACTCATAAGCACCCGACCTTTTGCTCTAGAAAAGAGCAGATCAAAAGTAGGGCCTACGCTCGCTTCAGATTTGGTGATACCTGGGTTATGAGAATTTGTAGAGTCGCTGAGCAGCAAAAGCACACCCCGCTCGCCATAATAGGCAAGACGGTGCAAATCTGCTGGATAGCCATCGATTGGAGTGTGATCGATCTTGAAATCTCCCGTGTGGATAATAGTGCCCGCTTCAGTAGTGATGGCTAAAGAGGAGGCGTCGATAATGGAGTGGGTCATATGAATCCACTCCACTTCAAAATCGCCGATTTTGATGGGTTTGCGCTTTTCTACGTAACGAAAATAGCTTTTATAACTTCGCATTCCGTGCTCGTCAAATTTGTTGCCGATCATTCCAAGAGGTAAGGGCGTGCCATAGATGGGAAACTGCATCTCTTTAAAAAGGTAGGGCACCGCTCCAATATGATCCTCGTGGGCGTGGGTGATAACAATCCCTTTGATTTTATGTTTGATCTCTCGTAGGTAGCTAAAATCTGGTACCAAGATATCTACACCATGCATATCTTCGCTTGGAAAACTCATACCCACATCGATAACAATGGCGCTGTTGTCTGTCTCCATAACGGTAATGTTGCCCCCAATCTCCCCAAGACCTCCTAAAGGGGTGATGCGTATTTTGCCGTTGGTGCGGGTATTGATACGGGGAGTGAGGCGATTTTTTTGCATCCGTTCGTTTGCGGCGAGCGCTTTTTTGATATCTTTATAGACTCCTCCGCCGCTTTGGCGTTTGTAGGCGTTTTTTGAGGAGGAGTTTCTTAGCTGGGAAGAGTTCCTATTTTGGGTAGGGCGCTGTTGAGTCTGGGATGTCGTGGTTTTGTCGTTTTTTTCCATCTATCGTCTCCTTTAACATTTCATATAAGCGGTGATAGATGGATGTGGTAGCTTCGTGAGGTCGAATGGTTGGTTTGAGTCCTAGCTGGCCAAAAATCTGATCCAATAGCTCCTTTGAGTACTCTTGTGCCAGATTTTTGATCAATGTTTTGCGAGGTTGCTTAAAAGCGGTTTTTAAAAACTGCATAAATTTTTTATCTTCCAAATTCCTCTTTTTTTGAATCAGTAAAACCGCCGAGTCCACTTTGGGAGCCGGGGTAAAAGAGTCTGGTTTAACGATAAAAAGCCGCTTTGCCTCCCCGCTAATTTGAGCCAACACGGACAAAGAGGAAAACTCCCTCTCCTTTGGCTGGGCACTAAATTTATCAGCTACCTCTTTTTGTAGCATAACCAAAATATTTTTACACTTTGGATCCTCCAAAGCTTTTATAACGATATTGGTCGCTACATAATAGGGTAGGTTTGCTATGAGATCATACTCTTGGTCCGCTAGACTCTTATCCCAATGATCTAAAACATCTGAACAGATAAGTTTCAATCGACCCTCTTGGATCTGCTTGTGAAACTTTTGTCGTAGAAGATGGCATAGATCCCTATCGATCTCAAAAGCTATCACATCCTTGGTTTCTAATAGCTTTTGTGTCAAATCACCTAATCCAGGCCCAATCTCTATAACCAATCGGTCAGACTTGGGCATCGATTGGATGATCCGCTCCAAAACGGCAGAATCTTTTAAAAAATTTTGGCCAAATCTTTTCTTTGCTTCTATTTTCAAAACGCTCCTTATAGTAGCCGATTTTTTATAAAAAGTTGATAAAATATATCGCTTTGGAGTGAATATGTCAAGAAGCCATTAAGTGTGTTTAGAAAATCCTAAAAGAAAAAGGTGATGTAAGTGGCGAAGTTTACAAGAAGAAGCTTCATAAAAACAAACTTTTTAGCCAAAGAGTCACAAGAGGTGGACTCTCAATAAGGCTCTCTTTCATGTCAACCTATGCAAGGTGCGAGAACAACTTCTAGCCAATTTTAAGCACTCTATCCACAATGATAAAAAGTAAAAAGACAATCCCAAGATAGCCGTTGACAGTAAAAAAGGCCCGATCGATCTTGGTAAAGTCTTTGTCTACTATGCGATGCTCATACCATAACATCCCGGCAGCCACTGCCACAGCCATATAGGCAAAAAGTCCAAGATGAGCTTCGATGACGAAAAAGAGCCAAAAGAGCAGCGCAAGAAAATGAAAGATTTTGGACAAAAAAAGAGTACATTTGGCTCCATACATAGAAGGAATGGAGAAGAGTCCAAGTTTTTTATCCACTTCCATATCTTGTAAAGAGTAGAGTAGATCAAACCCTGCTACCCAAAACATTACCCCAAGGGACAAAAAAATAGACCATAGCGTAATCTTCGCCTCCACAGCCACCACGCCGGCAATGGGAGCGAGCCCCAACGAGAGACCAAGGACGAGATGAGCGTATTCGCTGAAGCGTTTAAAATAGCTATACGCTCCCAAAATAGCCAAAATGGGAAAAGAGAGCCAAAAAGCCAAGTCGTTGATCAAATAGGCTACGACAATAAATCCCAAAGCATTGATAAGGATAAAGAGTAATAGCCATCTGTGTGGAATGCGTCCATCCACACTCGGTCTGTTAGCCGTGCGAGGATTGAGAGCATCAATATCCCTATCCAAATAGCGATTAACTCCCATAGCAAAATTCCTAGCGGTAATAGCGGCCAGCAGTCCCAAAAAGAGCAGTCGCCAACCAAACCATCCATTTGCCGCTACTATCATGGCGATAAAGATAAAAGGAAGACTAAAAATAGTATGTTTGAATAGTACAAGTTCATTAAAATCTCGTATCTTAGCGATCACTCTTTGCATATTTTTGCTCCATAAAGATTTTGAGGTATTATAGTATAATCACCTTATGAAAGAAGTGGCGATCATAGGACCTACGGCAAGTGGTAAAAGTGCACTGGCTCTAAAAATTGCACAGCAAACCGGCGCTTTTATCCTCTCTTTGGACAGCTTGGCCATCTATAAAAAAATCGATATAGTCTCAGCTAAACCCTCCAAAAAGGAGCTCGCCCTCGTACCACATTTTGGCATAGACGAGATCTATCCAAATGAGTATTTTAGCGTTGAGCGTTTTTTTACATTGTATCAAAACGCAAGAGCACACTGCCAAAAGGAGAATCGTCCCCTTATCATCGTAGGGGGCAGCGGTTTTTATCTAAAAGCCTTGCACGAAGGACTCTCACCCATGCCCCATTTCACTCAAGAAACAAAGCAAAAAGTACAACGGCTCTTATTTGATATTTCACGAGCTTACGACTTTTTAAAAAAAATCGATCCGATATTTACCTCAAAAATCACCCCAAAGGATCGCTATCGCATCCAAAAAGGGCTTTTAATCTTTTTTGAGACTCAGCTTCCCCCTACCCGCTATTTTGGACTCCATCCACCCCAACCACTCGCTAGCCTTAAAATATTTGAGATCGATATGCCAAGAGAAGTTTTGCGAAAAAGGATCACCCAACGCACAAATCAGATGATTCAAAAAGGTCTTATCGATGAGATCTGCTCGCTAGAAAAAGAGTATGGCCGCGCCGTTACGCCGATGAAAGCAATAGGCATTAAAGAGACTTTGGCGTATTTGGATGGAAAGATAAAAGGCGTGGACAATCTTGCCTACCAAATAACTTTGCATACTACCCATTTGGCCAAACGACAACAGACTTTCAACAAAACCCAATTTTCTTGGCGAATTAGTGGATCAAGTGAAGAGATAAAAGAAAAAATTGAAAAAGAGCTCGCGGATTAAAATCCGCTCACTCGTACA
>JALWCE010000103.1 GCA_027036935.1 Nitratiruptor sp.
TTGTAATACATCCTCTCTAATCTTTTATACCCCTTTACTCCTGCCAAACCATATCTGATTTGCACTCTTCTCTCCTTGAAGAGTGCCATATGTTTTTGAACTTATACAGCTATACAAGGAGACTAAAAAGTTATTCGATCAGTACCTATACAAACGAGAGTATTGTATAATTATACCCAAAATTTTAGGAGATAACAGATGGACTTATATAATAGGAATGCGCAACCTTTACAAAAAGAGGCAAAAGTAGCTTCTACAGCCACAAAACAAGCAAAAGTAAAAAGTAAAAGTACAAGCAGCTTTATCAAACAAACTTATCAACTCGTAGCGGCTAGCCTTATAGCGGCAACTACGGGAGCGTACATCGGTATGCAAATTGCTCCTACTATTGTTAGTTGGTATTGGGCTTTAGTGATTTTAGAGTTTGGCGTGCTTATAGGACTCTATTTTACTAAGGATAAACCTGGTATCAATCTTGCAATGCTCTTTGCCTTTACATTTCTTACCGGTCTTACCCTCACACCTCTTTTGAGTGCCATATTAGCGATGCCCGGAGGCGCAAACATCCTTACTAATGCTTTATTATTGACCGCAGTCGCAGTAGGAGGCCTTAGTCTTTTTGCGGCAAACACTACAAAAGATCTCTCCTTTATGGGAAAGTTTTTGTTCATCGCTTTGATCGTTATGATAGTTGCGGGAGTTATCAATATTTTCTTGGGCAGCCCTTTGCTTCAAGTACTTTTAGCTGCCGCCGGAGCATTGGTATTTAGCGGTTTTATCCTGTACGATACCCAAAATCTCATACAAGGTGCTTTTGATTCTCCGGTAGAAGCGGCTATCGCTTTATATCTTGATATTTTGAATCTCTTTATCTCTATTTTACAACTTTTAGGGTTTTTAGGTAATGAAGAGTGAGGAGCCCAAGCTTTATCGCCTCATAGACGCCAATCTCAATCGTCTTCGCGAGGGTATTCGCACCCTCGAAGATATTGAGCGATATATCTATGAAAATAAAACTTTGGCCAAAAAGCTCAAAAATTTACGCCATCAAATCAGGTTTGAGGATAAAAAGCTACTTGCATATCGCGATATTGCTGGAGATATCCTCAAACAAACCACTCCAAGCGAAGCCAAGCGAACCAGTATCGAGGAGTTGCTACGAGCAAATATGAAAAGAGCTCAAGAAGCGGCAAGAGTATTAGAAGAAGCTTTTAAACTTATAGATACTCTTACAGCCCAACAATTTAAACAGATCCGCTATGAGCTGTACGATATCGAAAAAGAGCTTTAATCTGCAAAAAAATCTTCACTACTTTCATTAATCTCAAAAGAAGTGGTCGCTTTTTTATGACTTTTTAAATCCACAACCTCTACGATCCATCTTCCTTGCTCTCGTCCAGGTAAAAATCTATAATCATACACCGAACCATGATAGGGAGGTACGTGAAAGAGTTGAATACGATCATCTTTGCCATCGGGAGAGTGCCAGATAAAACGGACGCTAAGACCATGTGCATTATCGGATCTATCGATAAAATAGATACAAAGAACCCTTTGCTCCTCTATTCGACATATTATTTGATTGGCCGAATTAGCCGACAGCAGCAAAGGAAAAAGAAGCACTATCACCCTCTTGACCATGCGAACACCACCTCGAACTCAAGATAGTTAAAAGGATAGTCTCGAATCAAAGATCGAAGCTCTTTGATGGAGGCTCGCTTCCTACCCGCACTCACTCCGCTTTTTTTAATATATTCAAATAGCTCTTTTTTTTCTAAAAAGAAGAGTTTGTACGCCTTTATCTCCAAGTGTAGCATAAAATGGCGACACAATGCACTTACAATCTCCTCTTTTGAATATATAGGTGAAGTAATGCCAAGAATGTTATGTATCGTAGCGAAAGTATTAGAGGTAAAAATAGCAAAAGCAACGTTTGAAGAGATTTTAGCAATATTGGCCAGTGTGTGATCTAAATTTTGACTCCACTGTAAGGCAGAAGCTGATATCACCAAATCTATCGGCTCCTTTGCAAAAGAGAGAAGACACCTCCTCTCATCGAAATTACAAACTCTTTTTTCAACCTTTTTATCCGGATGAAGCCTGAGCATATTAGCCGACATATCCACGGCGATAAATCTATCAAACTCCCAATCAATCGCTCTATAAACCTCTCCGCTCCCGGCGCCCAAATCCAAAATCTTTCGCCCTTTGTGTTGCACCCCCTTGACTAGATGGCGGGCTACTTTAGTTTGGATAATCTTATAGCGCTCATAGCTATGGGCATACTGATCAAATTGACGGATATGTCTCACTCTTTACCTCGTTTTTAATCTTTTTGGATATAATTGGGCTAAAATTTTGCAAAGGGCAAAGATGGTCAAGATCTTGTTTATCCTACAGATCGTTTTAGCTATCGTTTTGACGATCACCATTTTACTACAAAAAAGCTCCTCCATAGGTCTTGGGGCGTATAGTGGTAGCAATGAATCGCTTTTTGGAGCCAAAGGCCCTCAAGGATTTTTGGCCAAAGTTACTTTTTTTCTTATTTTTGTTTTTGTCCTCAATACCATCTTATTGGGATATCTTTATAATAAAGAGTATAACAAATCGGTAGTGGACAAAGTAAAAATAGAGCAAAATCTTCCCGTACCCCCTCCCGTACCTCAACCAAAATCCAATGCTCCTCAAGCACCTGCTACGAAGTAGCCTCCTTTTGCTCCTTTGGGGCGTACATCTCTTAGGAGACGCTCATATTCTCGTCTACCATCGATTTGAAGATCCCAGATATCCTACTACCAATACCTCCCTACAAGAGCTGCGCAAAGAGTTTACTTATCTCAAAGAGCACCATTATCAAGTTGTTCCTCTTTTCACCTTAATCAAAGCTCTTAAACACCACCAAACTATTCCTAATACATGGGTAATCCTTACCATTGACGACGGCTTTAAAAGTTTTCTTAAAGCTTTGCCCCTTTTTAAAGAGTTTCATTACCCTTTCACGCTTTTTATATCCACCAAACCGACCCAAAATAGATATCCCGATTTTTTAAGCTGGAAAGATCTCCACGCTATTGCCCCTTTTGGTCAGATCGCTTTGCACTCCCACGCCCATCCCCATTTAGGAGACCTAAGCGACGAACAGATAAAAACCGATACCAAACAAGCTCTTTTGCTTTTCCAACAACATCTTGGCTACACACCTCAAGCTTACGCCTATCCTTACGGAGAATATGACCAAAGAGTCAAAAAAATTATAAAGAGCTTTGGATTTGAGGCGATAGCCAATCAAAATATAGGAGCGATCGCACAAACAAGCGATCAGTACGATCTTGATCGCATCGCTATGGTAGGCAGAGCCAATCTTGGCCAAGCTTTGCGATATAGGCATCTAGAAGCTGTATGGATGGCCCCAAGCCATTATCCCAAAGAGGGCATACTCCATCAAGTCAAGGTACGCATATCTCCTTGGTACCATTGGGGTTGGCTCTATGTGACCGGTTATGGGTGGAAAAGGTTCCCGGTACGCAAAGGAGTCCTACAAGCCAAGCTTGACTATCCTTTGTACAAGTCCCGAGTAAGGGTGATAATAAAGGTAAAACATAGTAAAATTAACACAAAAATCTTAATAAGGAGTCGATATGGAGCTCAATGAGATATATGAGTATGCTAAAGATCATATGCAAAAGAGTCTGGAAGTTTTAAAAAAAGATTTCAATACTTTGCGTACAGGCCGGGTTACTACCGCAGTCGTGGAGAATATCAAAGTAGATTACTACGGCGCTCCCACCCCCCTCAATCAAGCCGCGAGCGTCGTAGCCTCCGATGCGACGACTATTCTCATCTCACCTTGGGACAAATCGCTGCTTCCAGAGATCGAGCGAGCAATTCAGGAGGCCAATATCGGGGTCAATCCCAACAACGATGGGGATCAAATCAAACTCTTTTTTCCTCCGATGACCATCGAACAGCGTGAAGCAGAAGCCAAAAAGGCCAAACAGATGGGAGAAAAAGCAAAGATCGCTATTAGAAACGTGCGACGAGAAGCCAATGACAAAATTAAAAAACTCTTTAAAGAAAAGGCTATCACCGAAGACGAGGAGAAGCGAGCACTTGATGAGGTACAAAAAATTACGGACGAGTTTATCAAAAAAGTCGATCAACTAGTAAAAGAAAAAGAACAAGAGATTATGAAAGTCTAAAGATGGATATCCAAAAACTTTACAAACAAAGCGGTGCTCTACTTGAGGGGCATTTCTTGCTCTCTAGCGGTAAACACAGCCCCAACTACCTCCAAAGTGCCAAGGTGCTCGAAGATCCCCAAAGAGCCCAAAAGCTCGCTAGTGCTTTGGCCAAAGAGATTAAAAAAGCGGGTTTACAGATAGATACTATCTGCTCACCCGCCATCGGGGGCCTGTTGGCCGGATATGAACTTGCCCGTGCCCTCGGTGTACGCTTTATTTTTACCGAGCGAAAAGAGGGGCAGATGACTTTACGACGAGGTTTTGAGGTACACCCCGGTGAAAAAGTGCTTATTTGCGAGGATATCATCACTACCGGCGGTAGCGCTATGGAGGCGGCACACGAGATAGAAAAACGAGGCGGCGAAGTAGTGGGATTTGCCGCTTTGGCCAATAGGGGAGTATGCAAAAGAGCCGGCCAAGAAGGAAAAAGTCAATTAGAGTGTAAACTACCAAGCAACAAACCTCTTTTTGCTCTGGCAGACTTTACCTTTCCCATTTATGAGCCCAACGAATGTCCGATGTGTGCTCAAGGCGATACCCCTATCAAACCGGGTAGCCGAGGCAACTAATGGCAAGATGGCGTCACATCAAACAGGGCAAAGTCCCCCAATCCAAAAAATCTCAAAAAGAGGCTTTTGGACCGGCCCCCATCGCCGATAGACTCAAAGCCTTTTTGACCGACACCTTTATGATTACTATGCCTATTATGTATATTGTCATCTATTTGGTAATGGGGAGTCGAGAAGAGTTTCGAGATCATATGGGAGAGGGTTGGCTCTACATCCTCATCCCACACTATCTTATCGTCACGGCTCTTTGGACTATCAAGGGACAAACTCCCGGAATGAAAGCCTATGATATAGCTATCGTTCGATGGTTTGACGAGACAAAAAGACCCAATTTTTTTCAATCAACTATCCGCTACTTCGCTATGCCTATCTCCATCCTCTCTATTATTGGTATCCTTATCGCCCTGTTTCGCTCCGATAGACAAACTCTTCACGATCTCGTATCACTAACAAAACTCATCCATGCGAAATAGCCTCTTTTGGCTTATTAGCGCCTTTTATTTTTGGTTTTTTGCCATTATTGGCGTCTATGTGATCTATATGCCAAAGGTACTCCAACTCCATGGCTATACCTCATGGCAGATCGGTTTAATTTTTGCTCTTAGTCCTCTTATGCGATTTCTTACCCCTTTTTTATTTCTTCGCCACCTACAACTCACCCAGCCTCTTTATCGCCTCTCTTTGCTTCTAGGCCTCCTAGCGGGGGGACTTTTTTTTAGCACCATCAACAATTTTTGGCTCTTTATGATTCCAAATATTTTGCTGGGTATCTCGTTTGCTTTGAGTCTTCCATTTGTAGAAACCATCGCCTTAGCAACGATTGGAAAAGAGCGCTATGGACGAAGCCGCCTTTTTGGCTCTTTGGGCTTTATCGTTGTCGCTTTGCTTTTAGCCCGCTGGATGGATGATCCTCAAATAACCCTATGGACTCTTTTGATCACTCTTGTAATGACAACTATCGTGGGTCTTTTTATCCAGAGCGAGCATCACTTTGATAGCCCCAAACAAAAAGCTTTCAATCTTTTTAAAGAGTGGCGTTTGTGGGTAAATATATTGCTCATGCAGATAAGTTTTGGACCTTTTTACAACTTTTTTACCATTTACGAGAGCGAGCGAGGAGTTGATTATACTACCATTAGTTATCTATGGACTTTTGGAGTGGTAGCCGAGATTATAATGCTCTTCTTTCAAGCCCCTTTGCTTCGCAAAAATCTCCTTTGGATTATTGCTCTTTGTACCTTTGCCGCTGCCGTGCGATGGCTTTTGATCTTTTTATTTCCCACCTCTTTGGCGATTCTCTTTTTTGCCCAGAGTCTTCATGCTTTAAGTTTCGCTCTGTACTACTCCGCAGTCATCAGCTACCTCTTTGCCGCCTATACCAATAAAACATTGGCACAGCAATTTTTTGGAGGAATCAGTTTTGGACTGGGGGGAATGCTTGGGAGTCTGTTTGCCGGAATAGCGTATGGGGAGTATCTCTTTTTTTATGCAAGCCTCGTAGCACTGGCCGCCTTTTTGGTTCTGGTTCTAAAGCCAGCGCATTAATCTCTTAAGGGGAAGTCTTTGCTTCTTGGGAGCCTCCTTGGCACATTTACCAAAAGCAATAAGCAACGCTACCTCTAGCTTTGCACTATCAAGCCCCAAATATCTTTCTACTCTCTCTTTTTCAAATCCTTCGATAGGACAGCTATCTATCCCATCCTCAGCCGCTCCGCTCATCATATTAGCCGCAGCGATATAACACTGCTTCTGAGTCCAACAAGAGATATCTTGATTGGCCAAAAACTCTTTGTAGCGTCGAATATAGGCAGCCGTAGCCTCCTTGTCTAATCCTCGTCTAGCAAACATCGCCTCGATATACGCCTCATCCTGTACCGAGGCTTTGTCCGCTAGAATGATGAGAAGATGACTACATGTGGTGATTTGGGGCTGATCCCAACACAGCGGCCGCAAAGCTTCTTTATGCTTTTGACTTACGACCACTACAAAACGCCACGGTTCCATTCCAAAAGAGCTGGGACTAAGCCTCCCATATTCTAAAATCTTTGTTATTTCCTCCTTGCTTAGCCGATACTTAGGATCAAAAAGTTTACAAGCATATCGACGCTCAAGGGCTTCCAAACAGCTCATTAGCGATATATCCACTCTTTGATTTTTTCGATCTCTTTCTCAACCTCCTCAAAAAACTCCTCTACCTCTTTGGCAATACCCTCTTGCGTAGCTACAAGCCGCATCTGTACAAGCGCCGCCGCCTTAGCTTTGAGCTCCAAGAGCTTCATAGTTTCCTCTTTTGAAAGAGGCTGATACTGCTCAAAATCATCCCCCTCAAAATAGCGCGCTCGCTGTACCCGTGCGCCAAACTCATCACCTAAAACTTTGACCCCTTTTATTTTACGTACGCTTTGTTGTAAAAAGGTTTTTAGGTTTTTTACTTTTTGCAATAGGGGCTCGTGTTTTTGGATATACTCTTTGACCTCATCATAAATCTGCTGAGCCAACTGCAAATTTTTAGCCGCAGTGCTATTGAGCACGATCAAGTAGACAATCAATCCTATGATAAGAGCCATCAGGGCCGCCACGGAGATTCCGATCCAAGGGGCTTGAGGCGAGCTTCCTACGATTAATTTGCCATAAAAGCCAAAGGCTTGCTCTATAAAATGAAGATCGATCATATCAGGAGCAATCGTAAGCTTTTGCATCACCGCTCCGCCTATCCCAAGTCCTACAAAGACCAAAAGCGCCGTCACAAAACCCCAAAATTTTGCCGCAAAGCTTCCAACTTTGGGCTCTTCCACGCTATAAAGAGGAGGTGGCGCAATCTTTGAGAGCTCCTCCCCCTCTACCTCCACCACAGGCTCTAGAGGTAGCTCTGGAAGATTTTGTATCCCCTCCAAAGCTCCATCCATATTTTGCATTGTGGCCTCAAGCGCCTCTTTTTCTACTTGTACCTCTTCTAAAGCCAGATTGTACGCTTCTATCTCATGAGTTAGCTCTTGCTCAAACTCTTGGACTAGACTCTTTGCCTCCTGGATCAACTTGCGTGTTTGTGCCAATTTTCCCATCGCCACTCCTTTATTTTTTCTGTTTGGCCATTCGCTTGCGCACATGAGGATCGAGGTAGCGTTTACGCAATCGAATACT
>JALWCE010000104.1 GCA_027036935.1 Nitratiruptor sp.
AGGTTTGTCATATTGTGAGGATAGGGAGTGTGTAACTGGCTTTTTCCTCTCACAATATGACCTCTTTTTGATCCTCTTCCTTATCTCCTTGCTTGATGAGTTTTGATCCTCACAATATGGCAAGTTTGGATCTCAAAGTTTAGAATCGGATAAACCCTTGATCAAATATAGGCCATAAAGCTGTCTAGAATCGCCAAATTTGAAAGATTTTTGATTTTTGATATATCAGGCTGCCTAAAGAAAAAAATCGCTTAAAATTGAAATTTGAAAGATTTTGACTTTAATTTGGAATTGATCTGTTTTTTGAGGTTTGTCATATTGTGAGGATAGGGAGTGTGTAACTGGCTTTTTCCTCTCACAATATGACCTCTTTTTGATCCTCTTCCTTATCTCCTTGCTTGATGAGTTTTGATCCTCACAATATGGCAAGTTTTATGTAGCTTAAAAGCAAAGAGTTTGAAAGTCGACTAAATCTTAAATATAGCTTTGAAAAATAAAATACGTTTTTTTTTTGAAAAATAATGATGTTTTCTATAGATTCTTGAAATATATATATCTAGACTATCAGTATAATATTTTAAACTAAAAGACTTGAAATATTTGAAAAATCGAGAAATGCCGATTTTTCGGTAGCTAGAGGCATGCAAATTTCTCGAAATTGGGGAGCTATTTCTCGAAATTGGGGAGAAAATTTGTCATATTGTGAGGGAGCTTGTCATATTGTGAGGGTTAAGAAATGGAAAGTTTTCTTAAAAATATATATTATATTATTCTTGAATTCTTATGGGTTAAAAAACTATTTTTTAAGCAATTTAAGCAATTAAACTTAAAAATTATTATTCAAAAGATAATTTTTTTCGTTTATTACATTGTTTGAAAAAGTTTACAGTGGTAAAGAGATGTAGATTAGAGATAAAAATATAGAAAAAAATGGTCTAAAATCACTCTATTTTTGTCATATTGTGAGGCTGTGCAAAGGCTTTTGGTAGGGATTCTAGGGAAATAAAGAGTTCTGCTTCAGATATAGAATTAGAGATCACTATTCTTATATGATTTTTGCTGTACACGATAAAATCTTGTGCATGCCAAGGTCCTGCTACAGGAGCGTAATCTTTGCTAATTTGCTTGCCTTTGTAGAGTTTTTCCAGCCTAGCTTTAAGAGTTTTAAGTATATCTAGATCTTTTCTTTTGTGGGCATTCCCTATATGTTGTTTGACGATAAAGTGCACTTTGGTGTATTTTTTCCCCTCTTTTATCAACTCGAAATCTATTTCTAGATCTGTATTTTTATTGATTTGCTTTTTGGCTACATCAAGTACTCGTTTGCGAAAGTCAGAAATTTGTTTATATTTATTTTCTATCTGGAGTATTTTTTTGAGCTGATCTATAGAGATTTGAGCATGACTGGAGTCTTTATAGAAGCGTTTGCAAAGCTCATAAATCCTAATAGCATAGATAGATGTGAGGGGTTTGATGTTATGAATATTGAATTTTGTAAACAATCTTTTTTGAGCCTCTTCAAAATAAGGAAGTAATTCAGGATAAATGGATGTGTACAGAAATCCATCTTTGTATTTTGTTGATTTAAGTAGTTGATATTTTTCCCAATTTTCCGGATTGTTGAGATCTCGTATTGTGATAATTTTTGTCATTAATTCTTCGATAATCTCTTCTTTATGTTTTGTGTTTAGATTTTTGAGGTCTATACCTATCTCTTCCAGGATTTCGTTTCTATGTAAAATGATTCTATTACGGTCATTTATATGAAGAATTATTGATAATAAAAGCTTTTTTGCATCCACGCTTAGGCTATAAATAGCTTCTATAAAATTATTGTGAAGATGTACTACATTATTTTTAGATTTCTTCTTTATTTTACTCATTTTTATGACCTTTTTGTCATTTGATTATATCAGACTATTATTAAAATAGTCTTGAAAGGCAGTAAAATGTCTGAAAAAGGCAGTAAAATGTCTGAAAAAGGCAGTAAAATGTCTGAGAAAGGCAGTAAAATGTCTGAAAAAGGCAGTAAAATGTCTGAAAAAGGCAGTAAAATGTCTGAGAAAGGCAGTAAAATGTCTGAGTTTAAGAAAGGCGTTTTTTAAAAATGTCTTTCTTATGAAAAAGTACTAATTAATCAAAATTAATGATTGAAAATATTTATGAATATTAAATTATGTATTTAATATTAATACTATCGTTTTAGTAATAATTAAGTATTTAAGAAAATTTTAATAAATATTTTAATTAAATATTTATTTAATATTTTTCTAATTAATAGAGACAGAAAAAAATTTTCTTTAGTACTTGTAAATTGAGGAAAAATTTATTGGATCAAAGGATTTTTGAGATTTGTTATATTGTGAGGCATCAAGCCTCTTTGAGACCTACTCGGATCGCTTCATCCATAGAGGTTTGGCCATCGAGGAGCATCTCTTTGAGTTGCATAGAGAGAGTTTTCATTCCTTTTTCGATTGCTTTTTCACGGATGAGATGATCGCTTACATCTCCTTTGAGCATTGTTTTGAACTCATCATCCATGATAAAGAGTTCACCAATAGCTTGACGACCTTGGTAACCGGTATAATTACACTCTTTGCATCCCACTGCTTTATAGATTTTAGCTCCTTTGGGTAGATTAAACTCTTGAGCATATTCCTCGGCAATGGTATCTTCGGCTTTACAATGAGGGCAGAGTTTTCGCACAAGTCGCTGGGCCAAAACCCCTAAAAGAGATGAGGCGATCAGATAGTGTTCGATCCCCATATCCATGAGCCTTGTAATAGAGGCCGTTGCAGTATTGGTATGTAGAGTAGAAAAGACGAGGTGGCCGGTGAGGGCTGCTTGTATGGAGATTTGGGCTGTCTCTTTGTCACGGATCTCTCCGACCATAATAACATCTGGGTCTTGACGCAAGATAGAGCGTAGACCGGCTGCAAAGGTGAGTCCTGCCTTAGTATTGACTTGGATTTGATTGATATTGTCTGCTTTGTACTCTACTGGGTCTTCAATAGTGATGATGTTTTTGTCCGGTGTAGCGATACGCTGTAAAAAAGCGTGAAGCGTAGTTGATTTACCGCTTCCTGTGGGACCAGTAACTAAGATGATGCCATGGGAGTTTTTAAGAAGTGAATCGAGCTGTTGTGTAAGCTCTTCTTGAAAGCCTAGTTCTGTAAGATGTGGAATATCTTCACTCTCCATCAAGATTCGCATTACTACCCGCTCACCATAGTAGGTTGGTAGTACTGATACCCGGATATCCAGAGTCCTGCCTGCGATTTTGACTTGTGTGCGTCCATCTTGGGGGATTCGTTTTTCAGAGATATCAAGATTTGAGATGACTTTGATACGGCTAATAATAAGATTGATTATCTTATTATCTACTTCGGCGTGTTTGACCAATACACCATCGATTCGGAAACGGACCACCCCTTTGTTTTCGTGTACTTCGATATGGATATCAGAGGCTCTTTTTTTAATTGCTTGGTAAAAAAGAGCATTGACAAATTTGATGATAGGTGCTGACTCTTCACTAGTGAGCAGATCAGAAGATGTACGAAGAAATTCGGCTAGTGAGAGATCCTCTTCAAATTCCTCCTCTCCTTCGGCCGTTTCGCTGATGGTGCTTAGTTCTTTATCCGTGCGTAATTCCAAGGCCTTATTGTAAAGCCTATCAAAAGAGTCTTCGTCCAAAAATATGATGGGATATTCAAAATCAAATTTGGCCAAAAAGTCAAAAGCTCTGGCCATATGGTTTTTAGATAGGGCGATATGGGTTTTACCGTCGATTTGAGTAAAAAGGACATAATTCTTGATGGCAAGTTTGAGATCTACTTCCTCGGGAAAATCGGGTTCTAGATCAATGTTATGGATTGGCTGTAGATCGAACACCTCGAGAAACTCCTTTGACTTTTAGTTTATGGATCAAGATATCATAATAGCGCTCTTCAAGTCTATTGAGTCGATAAAGATGGCGCTTGAGGGCTTTCATATCTTGGCTGTTTTTGATAATAAAAGGGGTGAGGATGACTACCAGATTGACCTTGTCACGGATTTTTTGCTTATCTTTGAAAAGATTACCAGCAATTGGAATATCGCCCAAAATAGGAATTTTTGTCTCTTTATCGTCATATTTGGCTTTGATAAGGCCGCCTAAGATGACGCTCTCTCCATTGTTGACAATGGCTGTAGTATCTACTTGACGTTTAGTGGTGATAGGAAGTCCCGGCTGTCCGCCAGCAGTATCTTCTTGGACAAGGCTTGTTTTGATGGTGACTTTATCGCCTGAGGAGATACGAGGCTTGATTTTAAGTGTAAGCCCGATATCTTGACGTTTGTATGTATTCCTAGCTAAGTCGGTAGTGGAGCTACCTTGTACGGAGCTGACCAACACCGATTCTGTTTTTCCTACATAGATAGAAGAGTCTTTATTGTTGATACAAAGCAGTGACGGCTCGCTCAGCACCTCCGCAGCCCCTTGGGAGCTAAGAAAATCAATAAAAGCTCCAAGTGCTACGCCCTCAGTAATGTTTTCTGGCATTTTGAGTAGTGAATTGATCGCTCCTGAGACGATGGAACTACCCCCTAAATTCATCGCAGCAGTGAAAAGGGCGTTGGATGTGACTTTCCCACCTTCAAGGCCATATTTAAGACCTAGTTGTCTTGCTTTAGACTCACTAATTTCTACTATTTTGGCCATAATGTAAACTTGGGGGCGTTCACGATCGAGCATCTTAACCATTTTACGGATCATTTCGATATCTTCACCTCGAGCAGAGACAATGAGAGAGTTCATCTCCTCGTCTACACTAATGGTTGGTTTATCGGCCTCTTTTGGATATTTTTTTTTGGCTAAAAGATCATTGAGGGTTTTGACCATATCCTTGGCTTCGGCATTTTCAAGAGGGATGACAGCGATTTGTTGCTCACCAGCTAGGTCTTTGGCATCAAGCTTTTTGATGTAAGGTAGAAGTTTATTGATATTTTCTTGAGAAGCGATGATAATAATGGAATTAGTGGCATCATCGCTGAGAATTTCGATCTTATTGATTGGAATTTTTTGGTTGATAGTAGCTTTGGCCATTTTGCTTACTTGGCCAATGATGCGGCTTGCTTTGGCGTATTTAAGCTCAATGAATTTGATCTTCATCTTACTGGAGGGATCTTGATCAATAAAAGAGACGATCCTTTTAATGATGTGCAAATTTTTGGGATAGTCGGCTACAACCATGCTATTGGTATCTCGCAGGGTAATAATTTTACCTCCTATGGAGAGGAATTGTCGGATTTTTGCTGCTACGATATCGACGTTGGCGTTTCTAACTTTAATGATAGTAGTGCGCATTACGCCGGGGATTTTAGAGACAAAGTCAACTCCTTCTTTAACTGCTCTAGAAGATCGTACCACTTTGAGATAATTGCCATCTTCAACTAGAGTAAATCCTCTAGCATCCAGGACGTCGATGAGAAGATTAAAAAGTTCGTCTTTGTATACGGGGGCGGAGGAGACGAATTTGACATATCCTGGAATTGGAGTGGTGAGTAAAATATTTTTGTGGATGATCTTTGCTACCATTTTGATGAAATCTTCGATTTTGAGATTATTGAACTTGATGTTGACTATTTCGTGGCTTGTGGCATAGACTAGACGCTTCTCTTTGGCCAAAAGAGGCGAAAAAAGTAACAAGGCTATCAAAATGATTTTAATAGATCTCATATTCTAAATCCTTTTTTTGATTATTTCTTATAATTGTGAGTTTCATAGAATTATATTTATCGATATTATTGTAAAGTTTGAGTACATCAGAGTAAGATTGAAATATTTTGTTGTTGGCTCCAATAATAATGTCATCTTTTTGTAGACCAATTTTACCAAAGATGGAGTGTTTGTTGACTCTTGTTACCTTAAATCCTTTAAGGCGTTTTGTTTTGGGATCAATCTGTTCTTGAATAGAGATATTTTTCCATATTTCATTGAAATGTTTCTTATATCGATCGATATCTCGCTTGAGTACGGCAAATTTTACCTCGTCTGGATTGTAGGTTTGTGGCTCTTGAATAGAAAATTTGCCCTTGAGACCTTGATCTTCTAGTTTGAGTTCGTACTGTTTGCCATCCTTCTCAAAAATTGCACGATCGGGCTTAACAGCTATGAGGCGATAGCCTTTGAAGCTCTCACCGGTGGAGAGAAAGATTAGCTTACCCTTTTCTTCAATGGCGATCACCCCTTGACCATTTTCGCTGTAGATACCTTTGAGTTTGAGATTTTTGAGTTGGTAGAGAGGTTTATGAGGTTTTGGTTTGGGAGCTTTTTTGATAATGAGTCCAAAAGCTCTGGCTAAAGGATAGTGTCTATAGAGATTGATAGAGTACTCTTTTGATTGATCAATACCAAAATGTGGTAACAAAAAGTAGAGTGGAAGTGTGGCGATTTTGGCCACTAGGGCGATAGTGAAAATGGCCAGTAGAAATTTGAGTAGATTTTGATTAATAACTAAACTCATACCGATACCGACTTTCGCTGATTTTTTTGAGTGGAAGTATCCGTGGTGGATGAGAACTCAGAAGATCCACCGATCCCTTTTTGGCCAAAAGATCGATCGAGCCTGTGATCTTACCCAGGCTCGAATCCCCTTTGATAAAGATCTTGATGGGATAGAAAGGTGTATAAAAAACTCTCAATGTTTGGATATCGACTTTTGGGATGAGTGTGATAGAGCGGTTGGAGTGGAAATTTTTAAGCTCGATCATATTTAAAAATATATCTGGGTAAAAACCCAAAGTATCAAACATACCGGATTTTATACTTTTAATATATACTGTTCCGTTTTTGGCCAAAAGGCTTATGGGGGTCTCTTCCAAGTGCTCATCACTAATGATAATTTGCTGAGGGTGTAAAAGATGCTCCAGCTTGTAATAGAGTAACTTTTTGGGAGTGAATCCCACAAAAAAGAGTAAAAAAAGCACGAAATAGAGTAACCATAAACTGAGTTTTTTCAATATCTAAACTCCACTTCCATTGAGATATTTTCTTTGTTTTTGCGATCGATTGTAAGTAAGCCGATCCGTACAAAAGAGTTGAATATCTTATCGGCTACTCTATCGGCATTTTTTGCGTCGATATGATGTAAAAAAAGTTTGTATCTATCTCTATTTTGTTGACTTGTTTTGATAAATGGTCTGATAATGGGAGAGTTTACTAGATTAAGTACTCTTTGGCGTTGGATCTTTTGGTCTCCCCAATAATGTTTAAGAGTAGAAATCTTTTTGGCCACATCTTGGATTTGATGGAGACGCTGCTCTTCTTGTGAGAGCATTTCTTCTATCTTATGTTTTTGATAGATGGTAATTACAAGGGTAAAAACCAAGAAAAGGGCGATATATAAAGGATTTATTCTATTCATACTCTACACTCTACATACATTGTTCTATTTTTAACGCTTATTTTGGTTACACGCAATTTTTTGAGAAGATATTTTTTAAAAAACTCCGCTCTTTTAGGATTATTTAACATCACGGTAAAGATTATCTTCTTCCCGTATTGCAAAGATTCGATAAATTCAGTTGGAGAGAGAGGCATACGCAAGATATATTCTAATTGCTCTCGTAATTTTAACTGCTTTTTTTGGATCTTTTCTAACGAAGCAAGAATATTTTTTATCTGAATGGAAGTAGGCGGTAGGTGATACTTTTGCATCAATGCCTCTTGAGTGGCGGTTACTTTGGCCAAATCTTTTTTATAGATAAAAATCTCTACGGCGTAAGCTAGAATAGCGATAAAGACTAAAATTGCAAATTTGTAAATCAGATCTTCTGATATGGCAAAACTGGAGTAGGCTTTAAGAGGTAAAGAGCGTTTTGGTAGATTAAGTTTTAATTCTTGTAGTCTTTTTGTTTCTGCTTCAACCAATGATTTGGGTAATAAGATAGTAGTGCCATTATCATTGAGTAAAACTTTATTACCCACTTTTATTGGTATGTGAATATCTTTTAATGCTAACTGAGCAGGATAGACTTTAGAAATTTGGGATGGTTTGATACCAATTGTACTTAATTTATCCAAAATTTCTTGGTCATTATAGGCAAAAAACCAATACTCTTCTCCTATTTTTTCTACGTAATAGCTGTATTCTCCTGGGGGAGTGATGCCCTCAAACATTGATGGGGCGATCTTTTTAGCTTGGGAAAGAGAGATTTGCATCCGTTCTTTAGTAAACCAGTAAAAAGCAGGCGAGAGGATTAATACCCCTTTGCCTTGGAGTGAGGCTGAAGCGGTATCTTTATCTAAAAAAAGAATCTCAGTCGATTTTAAAGCCAATATCCACTACCTTTTTTTGTTTGATATCATACACAAATCTGGCGAAACTCTTTTGATCTGCTTGTTTAATGGAGAGATTTCCTTCAACTATAGGGACAAAGAATGAGATATTATACTTTTTAAGCTTATCTTTATCCTCTTTAGCCAAAGGGAGATCTTTCCATTTGCTAAAATTTACCCTTTTAGCCGTAGTGAGCTTTTTAATTGACTCAGCGTCCACGTAGGGTAACATATACTTTAAAAGTATTGGTGAAATATAATTAAAATCTATTGTTTTACTAAAAAATCCCAATATTTTATTCCAAGGGATTGTATAGATATTTGGATCTCCTGTCAAAGAGACATAATGTTTTACAAGCATCCAAAACTTTTTAAAATTTTCGATATTTCCTTGGGCAAATCTTTTATCATATAAAGCGATTTCACTACCTGGGATTCGTTCATCTAAATCTTTATCTAATGTATCTTCGATCATGGCCAAAAAGAGCTCTTTACTCTGTACGTTTGCACTTTGCAAAATTCTATCGAATAATAGTATATACTCAGGATTGAAAACTGTTTTATTGTGCTCTATTTTTAAAAAGTTATTTGGATTGAGCCCTTTGGCAGCGGAATCAAAAGAGATGTGGGCTTCAATCTCGTTTGAGATAAGATCAATAGGTAAAGAGATAAGTAGTTCTAATCCTTCAGAGCTATTGATATCACCACTTTTTTTCTTTAGAATCTGTGCGATATTTTGTATAAAAGTGGTAGTTTGAACTAGATTATGTTTTTGCTGGATTTGGTTTGATGCGGTATTGACAATATGCAAACCAATAGCGATCAAAGAGGATATAGCTACGATCAAAGCTAGGGTAATGAGTAGTGTAATAGATTTTCTCAATGTTAAAGCTTTTAAGATATAATTCGTGAAATTATACTTAAATATTGAGTAAATGGTGCGTAATGGATGAATAAAAATATTGTTTTGTTGGGTTTGGGAGCTATCGCTTTTGTATTGGTTGGCGGTCTATTTCTGTTTTCTCCGCAAAAAGAGCATGTTTTACTACTTACTCAATCTCTTTCATCTCAAACATCAGCAAACAAAGAAAATATAACTATCACATATCAAAAAGAAAATCAAAAAAGTAATGATGATCAACATTCTAAATATCAAAATATAAAAAGTAAGTCGAAACCTAAAAATATAAATTCTTTTATTAAAGCTGTTACCACTGATCAATATGGTCGATATATGATAGCTCTTGTTGATAAAAGTCCAGATTCGTCATCATTAAAAAGTCAAAAAAAATATTCTTTGACTGGAAAAATTAATGGTAGTTATTTTGTGCTAGCTATACCAGAAACCACCATATATAGAGACAATATGAAATTGCGTATTATTGATAGAAAAACAAAAAAAGTACAAGAAATTGATGCTCCTTTTTTGACAGAGCTCCCATCTATTGGTGCAAAGGATCAGTATTTCATTAATCTTGATACTCATGATCTTAGTAAGATACAAACCGATATAAAATTTCATAATCCGAAAGTAGATACGGCATTACCTCCATTAAAATAAACAACAAGGATATTCAGTGATGAAAAAAGCATTTTCACTTATGGAATTGATGATCGTTATTATCATCTTGGGGCTTTTAGCTTCGCTCGTATTGCCAAACTTAATCGGTAAAAGTGAAGAGGCCAAACAAAAGCTTGTATGCGTACAGATGCAAAGTATTGCCCAAGCGCTCAAGATGTTCAAACTCGATAATGGCAACTATCCGGATACGGAAGAAGGTCTCAAAGCTCTTGTGAAAAATCCTGATCCCCAAAAGTATCCCAACTACTCCGAAAAGGGTTATTTCTCCAATGGACAACTGCCAAAAGATCCATGGGGACATCCTTACATCTACGTCAAAACTGATGATGGCTTCAATCTCATCTCCTTGGGGGCTGACGGCAAAGAGGGCGGCAAAGGTGAAAACAAAGATATAAGTTATGAAGACTGTCTCAAAAAGTAGTTTTACGCTTTTTGAGCTTTTGATTGTTATTTTGATTATCTCCATTATCTATGGGCTCTTCATCGAGCGGCTAGGATCCAAAGAGCAAGCGGTCAAAGAAAAAGGGCTAGAGGGAGTCAAGGAGCTTCTGAGTGCCTATGATTTCAACGAATCGGCCGCTTTGAAATGCATAGATGAGTGCAAGCGATGTTTCGTGTACATCGATGGCAAAAAGATAGAAGAGGTTCCATCTTTTTTCAAAAGCGAGCCAAAAGTATATGATTACGATATTCACGGGATGCTCTCGCTTGTGCATTTTTTACCAGTTTTCAAAGATCAAAATCCCCAAGATGTCTGTTTCGAGTACGATCTTTTTCCAAATGGTAGTGGATCGAGTTATTTGGTGGAGTATGATCAAAAGTATTATATTTTTTATGCCTATTTACATCCAGTCAAAGTAGTCTCAAACCTCAATGAGGCTCAAAAGCTCTTCGATCCAAGCCAGTGGATTCCCACAGATAGCAGCGAATACAACTTTTAAGGCAGTCAATGATTTTTAAGTACAAAGGGGTGGATAAAAAAAGCGGCAAAAAGGTCAAAGGGGTTTTAGAAGCTCATGATCTTCAAGAGGCCAAATCGAGACTTTTGGCCAAAAACATCCTCTACACCTCAATCAAAGAGAGCTCCGTCTCTTTGCTAGACAAGATTTCCTTTAAGCGAAAGGCTTCTATTTCCAATCAAGAGTTAGCAACTCTGAGTCGAGATTTGGCTATCTATCTGCGAGCCGGCATTCCTATCGCCAACGCCTTGCGACTGGCTCAAAATCAGTACGCTGGCAATAAAAAGATTTATAACTTTTTAGGCTCTTTGATCACCTACTTGGATGAGGGGAAGAGCTTTTATCAGGCCTTGGAGTCCCAATCGATTATTGAACTGCCAAATTTTTACAAACAGTCTATCAAAGTAGCTGAGAGCAGTGGAACTTTAGAGGAGGTACTTGAAGAGCTTGCTACTTTTTTAAAAGAACAGGATCGCATCAATAAACAGATTCAAAGCGCTTTTGCCTATCCGCTTTTTATTATTATTGTCTCGATCTTTATGGTCGCTTTTATGATCAGCTACGTAGTACCAAAAATTACGGGGATTTTTGTACAGATGAAGCAAGAGCTTCCTCCCATAACTCAGTTTGTCGTAGATCTTGGTAATTTTTTTAAAAATTATTGGATACAGATGGGGATCACACTTTTGATTGTGATTACTCTTTTCTCAGTAGCTATTAAGTATAGCTCTCGATTTAAATATTGGGTAGATTACATCCTTTTAAAGTTGCCAATTTTAGGTAAGATTATTCAAGTCTCAGAGCTTGCTAGATTTTCTTATATGGCTTCGGTACTGCTTAACTCCGGGATTCCATTTGTACAAACAATTAATCTTGCATCCAAAATCTTGCGAAATTCCGTTATTCAGCAAATATTTGATGAAGCAGCTCAAAAAGTGGTGGAGGGATCAAAGTTCTCCACAGCTCTTATTAGACATACCGATATTATTGATAAATCTTTTATTCAAGCTATTGCTTTGGGAGAAGAGACGAGCCAAGTCCCTGTTATCCTTAAGAATCTTTCAGAACTTTATTTAGAAGAGAATAGGGATAAAATCTCTATCTTTTTATCTTTGCTTGAACCAGTATTGATGTTAGTAGTGGGTGGGATTATTGGATTTATCATTACAGCGATGCTTTTGCCTATATTTTCTATTAATATACAGGGATGATAGATAAGTAAAACTATAGAGAGGGAGTTCTTAGAGTACTCCGTGCTCTTTTAATGCTTTTCTGATAAACGTAGCAATTGGTAGTCCTTTTTCATCAGCTAGGGCTTTGATTTTCTCTTTTTCTTCTATGGTAAGGTTAATAACTACTTTTTCCTTTTTTCGTTTATTTTCTTCAATTTTTGGTCGACCTCCTTTATGTTTGGAAGCTGTTCTATGAGTCCTGATTTCTTGGTCTGTTTTTAGATTTTTAAATTTTCCCATATCGATCCTTTCACCAATTTCAATTATAGAATAGTTTTTAATAGTTTTTAATAGTTTTTAATAGTTTTTAATAGTTTTTAATAGTTTTTAATAGTTTTTTGTAGATTTACTATGATTTTTTGTGCTTTTTTATAAGCATATGCTCGGATTCCTTTTTGATTGGCAAGTTCTATAATAGATTTATTTTCATTAATGGCTGTTTGTAAAGCCACACTTAATGGAATGGAATAGAGTTCTACCTCAAAACCCAAAACCTCTTCAAATACAAATCGGGCATCTTGTACATCTTCTTCTTTTTGGACCATATTGGCTACCATCAATATAGGAGCCTCATGATGTTTTATCCGTTCCAACGTATCTACTGTGCCTTGTACGCTTTCAAGCGTTGGAATAAAAGGGATCAAAACAAGATCACTTCTTTGTATGGCTTGATCAAGCTTGATGTCGTCAAATCCTCCAAAGTCAAAGATACAATTTTTTGGAGTGTTTGGCAGAGTTTTTTCATCAATATCTATCCGTATAACTTGATTAGGAAGACGTTCTTTCAAAGATCCATATGGATCGATTTCGACTCCGTGATAGCCATAACAGGTGATAAGTTGGTGAGCTAGTAGGCTTTTTCCTACGCCGCCTTTGAAATTGGCAATGGTTATATTTGGCATAGAGTACTCCTTACAAAGAAACTTGTTACATAGGATGATTGTTTTTAAATATTTTAGAAATTAATAGGTAAATTTTCCAAGTTGGGGATCAAAAAACTCTTTTGGATCTTTACCCCGTTCAAGAAGAAAAAGTTGGTAGTAGCGCTCAAGATTTCCAAAATTGTTGGAGATAATTTGCTCGAGAATCTTTTGATGATATCTTTTGGAGTGATCTATTTTATCGACAAAATGATCAATATACCATTGGATAAAAGGTTTTATGGAGGATGTTGGGATAATACACTCAAGCGATGGATAGATATCTTCTATTTCCCGCCCCCAACTAAAAATAAAAACTTTTTTTGATCGGTCATAAAAACAGTGGATCTTTTCGCCCGTTACTCTTTCAATTTCGGCAAGTCCTCTATTAATAGGGGCATGTGGTGAGTTTTTACTAAAAAGTTTGGAAGGAACTGTATGATTGGTGCTAAACATCTGGTTCAATTCTTGGAGGCTCTTTTGAATAATACCAATCTGATCGTTGGTAATATCGTTTCGGTTATGTGGTAAAGAGCGATATCTGCGGTACATTTCATAAAGTTTTAGAGCGTATTTGCTTCGGAAACGATTGCATATATGAAGATCAAGTGGGGTATAACCGCCTTTTTGTTTAATTGCTTCGATGACTATAGGTTCTATTTTGAAATGGATTTCGTTCGCATCACTTCGGTATTTGATAGCTCGGCATAAAAAGGGGGCTCTCATCCACTCCACATCTTTGTCGTGATAGCGAAAATTTCGTATTATGATGGGAGACTGGAGGATCTCAATCGCTTCATAGATCCGTTTATCATCCTTTTGAGAGGTAATGTGGAGTAGATCTTTGAGCTCTTGGATCGAGAGGGTGAACTCTTCTCCTTCTCTTTCAAATTTGTAATAGAGTGCATTCAGAAGTCGATCAGGTAGAACCTTTCTGGGTGTGTTTGGAATATATCCATCGGTGAGGGAATTGTGCTTTTTAATCACTTTATTATCTTTTTTTTTCACCCTTTTATCTTTTCTACGAAAAATCTCGGTCTTTTTTTTGTCTCTTTATATATTTTACCAATATATTCGCCAATAATGCCAATAGAGAGCATTTGCACTCCACCTAAAAAAAGAAGGATGAGCATCATAGAGGTCCATCCAGAAACTGCCGAGCCGCTGAGCTTGGCAATAATGGCCCATATGGATAGGATAAGGCTTACTCCAAGCACCGCAATCCCAAGAAGTGTAATAAAACGAAGGGGGGCTATGGAAAAACTAGTAATCCCGTCCCACGCAAATGCTAACATCTTTTTGAGCGGATACTTGCTCTCTCCTGCTAGCCGCTCTTTGCGATCATAATAGACGATATCGCTCTTGAGCCCAAGGAGCGGGATAATGCCCCGTAAAAAAAGATTGACCTCTTCAAATTCTTTGAGCCACTGCAAAGCTCTTTTGCTCATTAGCCGAAAATCGGCGTGATTTTCGATGATATCGACCCCCATAAAACGCATCACCTTATAAAATCCCTCAGCAGTAATCCGCTTAAAAGGGGTATCTGTATCTCTACGTTTGCGCACTCCATAGACAATCTCATAACCATCTTGAAATTTTTGACACATCTGCTCTACTACATTAATATCGTCTTGAAGATCCGCATCCATTGAAACTGCCGCATCACACACTCCCTCGGCATAAAAGAGTCCGGCCAGCAGTGCGTTTTGATGTCCGCAATTGCGAGAGAGCTTAAGTCCTTTTATATGAGGTTCTTTGGCAAACTCTTCGATCAACTCCCATGTACGATCACGACTTCCATCGTCTATGAAGCAGATGAAACTGGCCTCATCTACAAGATTTTTAGATTTAAGATGTTGCAGCAAGGTACTAAGTTCCTCTTTAGTTGTAGCCAATACCTCCTCTTCGTTGTAGCATGGCACCACCATCGCTAAAGTAAAGGGCTTAGGCGACATAGATAAATCCTTTTCTTGCGTAATAGTTGAAAAAAAAGACCACCACCAGCGCCACCGCCCGACCGCTGTAGTAGTCTATCCCAAATTTGGCCAAAAACCAGACGATGAGGATATTAAGCCCTACGGCTAGGATGGAAACGCCAAAAACGGCTAAAAATTCATGATGGAGTTTTTCAAATCGGCTTCCTTTGGTAAAGACTTTTTTTCTGGCCAAAATGAAATTGACTACAAGTCCCGTCATATAACCGATCACAATAGCAATGTAATAGGCCACTCCCAAATAGACAAGTATAGAGTAAATGATATAATCTACCGCCGTAGAGATAGCGCCTACGATAAAGAATTTGCCTATCATATTAGCTTATTGCTCCTCAAAATGAAGCGCCTCACCATCTTGACCGATAAGATGGCGCTTAGAGCCCTCCTGGTAGTAGCCCACGATCCCAAGTTGGCCAAATCCCTGGAAATATTTGATATGCAGAGTATGCTCTCCTTTGGAAAGCATTATCTCCTTTTCGCTTTTGGAAAATGGTCTATCCTTGGGATACTCCATCACCTCTTTGCCATCGATTTTTAACCTAAAGCCATCGTCGGAGTAGATGATGAAGCGAACGGGCTCTTTTTTGGCCAAAAAAAACTTAGCATCGAAATAGATCACGAAGTCGTGTCGATAGCCAAGATAGCCATAAAGGGGATGGCGCAACTCATTGCCTTTGGGAAAGTAGAGTTTATCGATCCAGAGTACCTCTTTTTTTATAGGTACGATTGGATCATCAATGGATTGGATCGGTTTAGCCGACTGGAGGATAGTGGCTTTGATAATATGACGGGTGCTATGAGAGAGAATACTGTAACCGATCCACATCCACAAAGCTATGGCGAAGAGTAAAAGAGCGTAGCGCTTATCGAACGGCTTTGAGTTGCCAGTAGTCAAACCAGACCCTTTTGTTAAATTGTTCAGTATTAAGAGGCTTATAGTAGGTAAATGGACTATAAAACCACCAAGCAAAAACGATGGCGGCGGCTATAAGAGCAAGAGAGCTCCACACTATCTTATCGCCTCTTTGGATCTGCTCCTCAAAAAGATAGTAAAGCACCGATACCGCCAAGATGTAGCTGATAGTCAATGGAATGAAATAATGATAAAGATACATCACCCTTGGAATCTGCCCAACAGCGATCATATAGGATATATAGATGAAAGTAAACGAAGCGATAAATTCAAATGTTCGCCTATTTTTGATTGGTAATCCAAAGATCCAGACCGCCAAGACTAGTACTACCGAGAGCACCACGCCGATGAGTCCAATTATCCAGGTGATGGGATTGCCTTGCAAATAGATATATTGCACTTGACTGCCGTGCTTCTCCCAACGGTAATTGATTGCCTTGATCCCTAGAGGCCAGCCGATAAAGAGTGAGCCGTTCTCTCCGGGTTTACAAAGATTGAGTTTTGGCACGCCTTTTTCATAATTTTCCATATATTTTACATTATCTTTTAGCATGACCCAAAAATTGGTAGGATTGGCAGTTTGATGATTTTTAATAATTTGTTGATACTTTGATGAGGCGGCGTAGATGCGGTGATCCACTATTTTTTGGCCAAAGGTGAAATGGAGATAAAAAACTCCAAAAAAGATTATTGCCGCTCCCAAAGCGTAGACTCCGGCTCCCATAAACTCCTTAAGCTTAATTCCAATAGTGCGAATGTCTTTTAGCAACCATAAAAGAGGAAGCAGCAAGAGAATAGCACTGTTGGCTTTGACCGCTATGGCAAAGCCGCTCCAGATTCCAAGGATCAGATAGTCTTTGAGATTTTTAGGCTTGTCATACTTTTTGACAAACCACCAGATTGCCCCAAATATAAAAAAAAGTTGTATAGATTCGAGCATTGCGGCGCGGCTATGGACGATAAGAGCATTGTCAAAAAGATATAAAAAGGAGCCAAAAAAAGAGAGTAGATCATTTTTTGTCAAATCATATAAAATTAAAAAAAAGAGTACTACATTGAGCCATGCAAAAAGAGCCGGGAAAAGTCTGTAGCCCGCAAAACTCATCCCTTTTGGGAAATGCTTAATGTAGTCGGTGCGATCAAAGGAGCTTTTATCTATATTTTTATTTGGATGCAAAAGCACTTCCCCAAGGGCTATGAGCATTTTACCTAAAGGGGGATGCGGTTCCATAAACATTACTCGATCGATATATTTTTGGGCAGAGGCGATGTGGTAATTTTCATCCCAAAACTGTTTTGGGGGATTCCAATAATTATAAAAATAGGTAAAAAATCCTAAAAAGAGGAGAAAAAAAATAAAAAGTATCGTTCGTTTAGGCACACCTTATCCTATTTATTGAAGATAAAAGGATCATACAGATAGTGATAACATTTTCCATCCATCTGTATCCATTTCTCTTTGATAGTAAAAAGAGGGCGATCTTTTTTATAAAATTTTACGGCGACTTGGTAGATATTGTCATCGAGCTTTGTAACATCAACAATATCAATTGTATCAAATTTTTTAAAGCCACTATAATACCCTTTGTATAAAGGATAGTCATAAAAATACCGAAAAGAGGGGAGCTCCATAGCATACATATCTTTATACGCCCTCTTTTTCAAATCTATATGGTAATTAAGTATATTTTGTGTGCAAGCAAAATTTTTAAAATGTGTATTTTTGGAAGGATTGTGTACAATAGTTTCTGTTTTCCATGAACACCCGACAAAAAGAAGAATAAAAATAAAAAGAAGTAGCTTATTGCTCATTTTGCAGACGCTTATACTCTTTCTCAATTATTTTAATCGCCTTTTTTTGTACCATCTCCTCTTTTATACGCTCTTTTACTGATTGAAAAGGTAATTTTTTATATTTTTCCCTATGTAGTAAATAGTAGGCTTTGGCCTCTTTATCACTGGGCTTGTTTTGCTCCAAAAGTTTCTTAATATATTGATTAGCCAAATAACGCTTAATCAAAATCTCTAAGTAGCTTTTATCTTTTGGAGATAGACCATATTTTTTCATATACTCTTTTGCAAAAGTTGTTTTTCTATTTAAAATAGAGGTGGCCAACTCCTTTTGTTGAATATGAAACATCTTTTGAAAAAGTTCTTTTTCCTCTTTATTTGGAGCAAAAAGAGGAAAGCAGAGCTCTTTGGCTATAACAACAGAAGAAATGAGCATCCAAGCCATAAATTGTATATATATAAACTTAATCATGTATGAAATAATAGTAAAAATTTGTTAATGAGCGAAAAAATTCGCTCTTTTTTCATCTGGACTTAAGAGTTTTTAAATAAATGGTGTGTTAGGATATGGATTGATAGATATCATCATATATTAAGGAGTGTAATCATGAAAAAGAGAATGTTAAGTCTTGCGGCTTCTACTTTGTTGGTAAGTTCGGCAATGGCGGCTGCAAATATCGCGACAGATGGAACAGGTGACTACCTTGTAGCACCTATGTATACTTTTGGTAACGGATATGATACCAAACTTGTCTTAATGAATACAGACAACGAGCACGCCTATCTGGTTCGCGGTGTTGTGCGCAGTGGTGTGGATAGCCACGAAATTAAGGACTTTACCATTATGCTGTCTCCCGGGGATGTGTGGGACGCTACAATAGCCGATAATGAAATTATTTCAAACGATGATTCCAACTGGAATGTACCGCTAAATGAAGGTCTTAATGGTATAGAAACAGGATATGTTGAGTTTTATGTATTGGCGGAGCTCAATAATGATAATCCAGTAGTAGCGTCAGCACTTCATCATTCAAACTATTCCGATGCATATAAATTGGTAACAACTGATGTAAATTCCATCGACAAGCTAGGCCTCTTAGGCCTCAAAAAACTTTTCATCAATGCATTAGGTGGAGAAAATGCTGCGACAAGAGATCCAAACGCTGTTGATCTATCATATGTTCTTGATCATACACAGATCAACAATGACGCGATAGGTGGATATGTTACCATTTCGAGCACTATTAATGGTACGCTTCATACCACGCTCCCTCTTTTTGCTTTCGAACATACGCGAGAAACTGGCTCAAACCTCGATGCATTTGGAATGGCTCCCGGAGAACCATCAAATATTAATGCTTATGTAGGGGAGCAAGGAAAAACTGACATACTCAATCTCGTCCGATACAATTATGTCTCTATCCCGTATAGCCTTGAAGAGAGTGACGCAAAACTCAATTTCACCTTTATTCAAGATTATAATAAGCTTGATGAGGGAAATACCGGCAAAGTGCAGGATAGATCTTTTAAACAAAATTTCAGAAATATGTCTGAAAAATATCCTGTTGAGACTATGAGTTGTCTTGAAGGACAAGAGCTTATTGACTATGTGACCGCTACATTTGAAGATGCCAAAAATCCAAATATTTCTATATATAATCCACCAAAATGCGAGATCAAAGCAGGGTATAGTTTGACTTTAGGTAACGAAGTGGATGCAGTAGTTGTAAGTCAAGCTCTCGCTTTTGAAGCCAACAAAAAATATACGAGAGTCATCACATACTGGACAAAAGATGAAGCTTATAAAACGGTAGAAGAAACACTCTCTTGGAATGATGTTAATGTGAGTGAATATACCAGTGGGATGTATCAAGTCCACGATATTCAAAATATTTACGACTTAGAAGATGGAATCCAGTTTGATGATGGACAAACTCGATATGGTCAAACACTTCAAGCCGGATACATTCCAACATATTTTGACATTAAGATCCTTGATGGAAAACCATTCCTCAACTGGAATTACGCTATTACAAACAAATAATCTCTCTTGGCTCCTCTTTGTGGGGAGTCATCTCATATACTCTATTACCAAAAAACGCCGTTTAGCTCAGCGAATTAAGGCGATAAAAGAGTTGGGAGGGTTTGTCCCCTTGAAACTCTTTTGCTAAAATAGAGAGTCGGGACATCAACTCTTGGCATAGGGGAAGTAAGACCTACCTGCAATTGCAGGCATCCCCGCTTAAAGCCAGAATCCCCCGCCTTTAAGCATGGGAAGTATGTCAATATTCTAAAAGGTTAATTCGAATGAAATATATTTTTATAATCTTTCTGTTTTTGGCTTTTAATTTCAATCTCTATGGAAAACTTATCAGACATCCCAATTTTTATACTTTGCAAAATCTGGAAAAAATATATTCATATAGAAAATTAAACAATCAAAATGAAATCTTTACTTTAGAAACTGGATACTATCTTAGCAGCTCACAATATAATGAGGGAATAGAATATTTCGTCCCCAATTATTTAAAACGTGCTTTTTTTGCAATCGGTACTTCAACATCCATCGATCTGGATTTTTATGTCGGCAAGATTGAGAATAATGCTATCGATCTGGCTGTACCGGTAGACCCAAACCGATGCTACCGACAAGGAGCAGACCCTTATGGAGATATGTGTGTAATAAACTACCTCCAAAATGGTAAAGTTCTTGTAGAACCGCCTTCTCCTGTTATTATCACCTTGTCTCTTCCAACAGTTCCAAAAAATCTTGCGAACCATGGGTTATACTTTTATCCTAAAACAAAACGAGACTTTGTGGATAAAAAGGGAGGAGTGATTTTTCAGTATTCAAAACCTGTCAAAGCCAGCTTTACATACGATTTTGATGTGCAAAAGGTAAAAGAGTTTGTCAATAGCAATCCCAATAAAGTTGCCCTGTATCAAAACAAGTGTTCAAATCCTCTTACCTATTTTCAAGATTCAAAATTTGATAGGCTCATACAAAAAATAGCGCCTCAGATCCAAGAGTCTCATTTGCCAGTTAAAACAGCCTCACAGTTTCATACTTTTGAAGAGATCGAAGAGTATCTCAATGAACTCAACACCACTTTACCTCAAACAAATAATACACTCAAAATCACATTACGCTCCCTCCATTATCTTTTAGAGAGTACAAAAACAAGAAAAGAGACCACAAAGGATCTTTGTCTCTATATAAATTACATCACAAATACACCCGAATATAAATCTTTGGATACAATAACGATTGTAAACAGTCAAGGAAAAACAGGAACTATAGAAGACCTTTATAAATTTTTCAAAAAAATCAATGGCTATGTGCTTGACGGACGATATTTAAAACTGGACGGCAAATCTTATTTTATCGACTGGTCCGACAATATCTATGATATAACACGCGAGTGCAAAGCTATCCCAAGCCACAAAATCACCTCTACTGAAGTTAAAAATTTAATTTTATATACACTACAAAACCAACCAAAACCGCAATATCTCATTTTTATGGATGATTGGGATAATGATGCAAGTGATATAACTGACTGTTTACGATACAATGCATCTATAAACAGTTTGGCCAAAGCCGAACTCGATGAAAATAAAACAGTTATATTTAAAGATCTAGATATAAGCCAAATTGGCACAATCGAACGTTCCAATAATATAATCTATTTCAATAAAAGTGCTATCAATACTTACCAAAGTTCATCTTTAGCCTCTTCAGAGGCTAGCAGTTCTTTTAGTAGTTTTTACTCCTATTCTTCATATAGCAGTAGCTCCTACCATACATCAAGCAGCTCAGGAAATCATAATAGCGCTACCTCTTTGATTGAAGATCTTGGAGGAGAGTCCGGATTTTCAACCTCATACAATCCTCAGCCAATAGATATGGATCACTCAAGCGCCTCTAGTAATACCAGTCATTTAAGTGCCTCTAGCAGTACCAGTAGCTATTCATCCGCCCCATCATCCAATCTTGAGAGTATAATATCCAAATTGGCAAATCACAGTTTCGACGTCAACGGATATTTTGCCCAATATGACAAAAACGATCCTTATGGATGGGTCTATCTAAGCAGCTCCGGTAGAATTTTCGCAAAACTCGAGGGCATGGATCCCCAAACAGGATATCTTAAATGGACATTCTTGCAAAACTACTTTTCAAGCATAAAATTTGAAAATGGCAAAATTATAGTCGGAGAAATAAAAGCCGCCCCATCATCCAATCTTGAGAGTATAATATCCAAATTGGCAAATCACAGTTTCGACGTCAACGGATATTTTGCCCAATATGACAAAAACGATCCTTATGGATGGGTCTATCTAAGCAGCTCCGGTAGAATTTTCGCAAAACTCGAGGGCATGGATCCCCAAACAGGATATCTTAAATGGACATTCTTGCAAAACTACTTTTCAAGCATAAAATTTGAAAATGGCAAAATTATAGTCGGTCCAGCAAAAAGAAGAACTATCTAATAAAATCTCTCTCTAAATCGATATATTTAGAGAGAGAAGCATCTCTGGTCTGACCAAACAAATTCTACTTTTTAAATACTCTATCCGGTAATCTACATAATAGATATTTGAGAAATTTTTTTGTATACCTTTAAATTTAAAGGAACCCACAAAAAATTCTCTTTATATCCGAGTCCTTCAAATTTATACGATTTCAAAGTAGTAGCAGTAATATAGATCCAATCAAATGCTTCTTGGCCATAATGGACGAAATAACCATCTATTACAAAACTTTTATCAGCAAAATTTTGGCCAAAAGGATCGCTGCTTTGGCCAAAAGAGATTCGATCGTTTTGGATCTCAATCGTTTCAAAAGCATTATATAAAATTGGATCCCACCGCAAATACTTCCCTCTCATACCGGCCAGCTTAGCCACCATCTTCTTATTGTTTGAGACATAAATCCAGTCAAACTTACCAGCTCCGTAATGGATAAAATAGCCATCGATAGGAAAACTTTTTCCTTTTATTTCTCGTCGAACTCTTTGAGCGATTACCTCTTTAATCGCATCGTCCGCATCTACAAGACCATAACCAAAATAGTCATTACGCCCATTCTCATACGCAAGGGGGCCAATCTTTTTGGCAGTTTTGGCCAAAATATGGACAATTTGATCTTTTGTAAGATCCGGATCTCGTTGGAGCATCAAAGCAATCACTCCACTTACTTGCGGGGCGGCGGCAGAGGTGCCGTTGAAACCGGTGATATCGGTGGCATAGCAGTAGTCTGGATGACCAAAACTTCCATCGGCATACCCCAGGGGTCCAGAGATATCTGTAGTGGTGATGGCCAGATTGCCTCCACCACTAGGAGCCACAAAATCAAGATCCGGACCATAATTGCTATACCACGCTATATCACCATAATCATTAACAGCACCTATGGCCAAGACATCGGGTAGGGCCGACTCATCATCGGCCCAGTACCACTGGCCTCTTCCCTCATTGCCGCTGGCAAAGACAATAGGAATACCTTTACCTCCTCGTCCTTGGGTAGCCAACTTATGAATGATATAGCGTACGGCATCGGCCACATCATAGGTTCCCCAACTGCAATTAATCACCTGTGCTCCCATCTCATCGGCAAACATAAAAGCTTCTAAAATTGTAGAAATATGGAGGGGACGATCTTGGCCATTCGCATACGAACCAATGAGCTTGATACCAATTAGATTACTCTTATAAGCAATCCCTTGGATACCGATGCCGTTTTTGCGTGCCGCTATGAGACCAGCACAAGCGGTACCATGGATCTCATAGGGGTTATCGTATGAAGCGTTGGCATCCATATCCACTAGATCTGTCTGGGCCACAAAGGCACCTTGTAGATCTGGATGGGAGAGATCAAAGCCGTTGTCGATCACAGCTACTTTTACACCTTTACCACTGGCATACTGCCACGCCTCATAGACATCCATATCCACATCTGGCGTAGCTCCATACTGCCCCCAGTTGTGCAGGTTCCACTGCAAAGGATTAAAAAGCGGATCAAAAGAGCGCTTTTTTGGTTCAATCAAAAAGTCTGGATGAGCATAGAGTGCGCATCCACTCTCATAGATCTTTTGGGATACATCAAAGGCTTCTTTGGGGCCTTGCACAAAAAGGAGCATATCGCCACTGCTCAATTTTTTAGAGCGATATTTTTTAGTAAATTGCTGTTGACATGAAAGATTTTTAAATCGACAAAGCACTTTATTATCCACACCTACTTTTTGGTCCTCTGAAGTAAGGAAATATTTTGGAGAAAAATTTTTAGTAAAAGAGGCAATGAGGGTTAGGGAAACTAAATGGCCATGGGAGTAGTACTCCCACCCAAAAAGGGGGAGAGCAAAAAGAAAAACACAGAGTTTTAAATTCATTCGCTCATATCTGTAGCATTAATATCTCCGACCACAATAGTCTCATTAGCATCATCATATTGCACACTAGTAAAATAGTTTTGTAATAAAGTCCATTTTAAGTGTCCTGTACTAGGATCCATTCCATCTAATTTTGCAAAGATATTTCCTCTACTTTTATATGCCCATCCAAAAGTATCATTTTTAT
>JALWCE010000105.1 GCA_027036935.1 Nitratiruptor sp.
CTTCGAGCGTCTTTTTGAGCTCAAAAAGATCCACATATTTGCCAAGGACCTCTTTAAATACGGGATGATCCACATTGGCTTCGATCCATGTATCTACGGCAAGATACTTGTCTCCATTTTTAACCATAAGGCCTTCGGCTTTTTGCAGACTCTCGGCCAAAGCTCTGGAGATTTTGATGTTCTCTTTTGTAATACTCGATACTTTTGGTAATCTATCCACATAGCTTTTAATCTCAAGCTCGATTGGAGTCTTATCCACACCCATTCGGTTTAAAGCTTGATTGAGAATAGATCCCGTATCTGTTAACAACGCCCATAGTACGTGGGCTACATCTACCTCCGGATTTTTATTGTGTAACGCTAGACTAACGGCGCTATCGAGCGTTTCCGTCATCTTATGCGTCAATTTCTCAAAAATATTACCGCTCATTCATCTACTCCTTTTTAAGTTTTGTCTAATTATATAATCTTAGTCTTCTATTGTCAAGTATTTGAGCTCCCTCCGGCGAACTCTTGAGAGAATAATAACCAACTTCGATCAGATTCTCTGATACTTTTGTTGCACTGACTCATTTAGCCAATTTTTAGTAATTTTTCCATATAATTAACCCCAACTTCAAACTCACTACGCGACAAGGGATTAGATGAAAAGATCAAAACCATTTTATATAGGTGCGGCCACCGCTTTACTTCTTTGTACTTCACTTTTTGCCAAACATCAACCAAACGATTTTAATCTAACGGCCAAACTGCAAGCCATATCCAAATTTACCAAAGTAGTAAATACCGTAGAGCAATATTATGTCGATCCTTTGACAATCAACCAGATCATCGACAAAGCGATTGCTGGACTTTTGAGCAATCTAGACGCCCACAGCGCCTTTTTGGATAAAAAACATTATAAAGAGCTTAAAATCCAAACCAGTGGGGAATTTGGAGGTCTTGGCATTACCGTAGGGATGCGAGATGGAGCGCTTACTGTCATCGCTCCGCTCGAGGGCACGCCAGCGGATAAAGCCGGTCTCAAACCCGGTGACATCATCCTCAAAATCAATGATAAATCGACTCTGGATATGACTTTGGACGAAGCGGTCAACCTAATGCGAGGAAAGCCCGGAACAAAAATAACCCTCACTATTTTTCGCAAAGGACTCTCCAAACCTTTTAAAGTTACTATCACCAGAGCCATTATCAAGGTCAAATCGGTCTATGCCAAACATATCATCAATGATAATATTTTATATCTTCGTATCACCAACTTTGATAAAAAAGTGGTCAATGACGTAAAAAAATACCTCAAAAAGAACAAAGATCTCAAAGGAATTATCATCGATTTACGCAATAATCCCGGTGGTCTTCTCGATCAAGCGGTGGGACTTTCGGATCTCTTTATCGATCAGGGCGTTATCGTTTCGCAAAAGGGTCGGATTCCATCGGAAAACAGAGTCTATAAAGCCCATAGAGCTGGAACTATTCGAGATATTCCCCTTGTAGTATTGGTCAACGGAGGAAGTGCAAGTGCTAGTGAGATCGTCAGCGGAGCGCTCCAAGACCACCACCGAGCCATCATCGCCGGAGAGAAGACATTCGGTAAAGGAAGCGTGCAAGTGATCTTACCGATCGATAAAGATGAGGCGATCAAACTCACCATCGCTCGTTACTATCTGCCCAGTGGGCGCACCATCCAGGCCAAGGGGATCACACCCGACGTGATCGTCTATCCTGGTAAAGTCAAGAAAGTAGAGGATGAATTCGCCATTAAAGAAAAGGAGCTCAAAGCCCATCTTAAAAGCGAGCTCGAAAAGCTCGATCACAATACCACCAAAAAGATACACACAAACCAAACCAAACAAGAAAAAAATCTCATAACCCAAGAAAAACTCTACAATGACGCCCAACTCAAAGAGGCCTATGACCTGCTCAAAGCCTTGATCATTGCAAAGGAGAAGAAGTGAAAAAGACCGAGCTGCTCTACGAGGGCAAAGCCAAAAAAATATGGAGAACAACAGATCCAAACTTACTTATAGCAGAGTTTAAAGACTCTCTTACCGCATTTGACGCACAAAAAAAATCGAGTGCCCAAGGCAAAGGGGCTCTCAACTGTAAAATCAGTGCCCACCTTTTCAAACTCTTGGAAGAGCATGGGATCAAGACCCACTTCGTCGAGTGTATCAGTGACAATGAGATGGTAATCAAAAAGGCCGATATGATCATGATCGAAGTGGTGGTACGAAATATCGCCACAGGATCTCTTACAAAGCGGCTGGGTATCCCAGATGGTACCATATTGCCCTTTGCGTTGGTGGAATTTTATTACAAAAACGATGAACTCCACGATCCGCTTATCAACGACGAGCATGCGC
>JALWCE010000106.1 GCA_027036935.1 Nitratiruptor sp.
TCCATAGCTCCCGACTTGATCAAGGCTTCGATCACCTTTTTGTTGACTTTGTTGGGATCGATCCGCTGCAAGAAATCATCCAGACTCGCAAAAGGCATATCTCCCCTCGCTTGCAAAATGCTCTCCACTGCCGAGCGTCCCACACCTTTGATGGCTCCAAGTCCAAAGAGGATCACATCTTCCCCATCCATCGTCGTGGCACTAAATTCCAGAATCGATCGGTTGATATCTGGCGGCAAGAGCTTGATACCAAGCCTTTTGACCTCATCCACGTACTTGACGATCTTGTCGGTATTGTCCTGTTCGCTCGTGAGCAGTGCCGCCATGAATTCTTGGGGATAGTAGGCTTTGAGATAGGCTGTTTGGAAAGTGATCATGGCATACGCCGCGGAGTGGGATTTGTTGAAGCCGTAGCCTGCGAATTTTTCTATCAGCTCGAAAAGAATTTCACTCTTTTTGGCATCGAACCCCCGCTGGCTGGCGCGCTTGACGAATTCACGCTTGTACTCCTCCATAAGATCGCGCTTCTTTTTCCCCATCGCCCGGCGGATGATATCGGCTTCACCGAGGCTAAAGCCCCCGATGGTCTGGACGATCTGCATCACCTGCTCTTGATAGACAATCATCCCGTAGGTGGGCTCGAGGGCATCTTTGAGCTCATCGAAGCTTACCTCTTCAAATGGATAGTAGACTCTCTTTCGCCCATGTTTTCGCTCGATAAAATCATCGAGCATCCCAGACTCCATCGGGCCCGGACGATATAGAGCCAGCACTGCGATGATATCCTCGAAAGTAGTAGGCTTGAGCCTCGCGTTGAGACGCTGCATACCAGCCGATTCGATCTGGAATAGTCCCAAAGTGTGACCACTTTGAATGAGATCGTAGACTTTTTTGTCGTTGATATCTACCTGATTCCAATCGATCTTTTTGCCATAGCGCTGTTCTACCAGTTTCAAAGCGTTGTCGATGACGGTGAGGGTCTTGAGTCCCAAAAAGTCGAACTTGATCAAATCCACATCTTCAAGGAAATTAAGAGAGTATTGGGTGACTATCGTATCTTCGCCGCTTGGTTTATATAGCGGCGTCTTGTGCCACAGCTCCTCGTTACTGATCACCACACCCGCCGCGTGCATACCAGCGTTTCGTTTGAGCCCCTCCAGTGCCAGAGCGAAGCGCCACAGCCGCTCAAACTTTGGATCGGACTCGATCATCTCCTTGATCTTTGGTTCTTGCTCATAGGCCTCTTTGAGGGTGATGCCAAGCTTATCGGGGATGAGCTTGGCCATTCTATCCCCATCGGCGTAGCTCAGCCCCAAGACCCTTGCCACATCTCGGATCACACCTTTGGCCAAAAGGGTACCAAAGGTAATCACTTGAGCCACATTGTATCGCCCATACTTTTGGACCACATAGTCGATGATCTCGCCACGTCTCTCTTGACAAAAGTCCATATCGATATCTGGCATACTCACCCGCTCAGGGTTCAAAAAGCGCTCGAAGAGCAGATTGTACTTGAGCGGATCGATGTCGGTGATCCCCATGGCATAAGCCACGAGGCTTCCGGCAGCACTTCCTCGTCCCGGCCCTACCGGGATGCCACGTTTTTTGGCTTCACGCACAAAGTCCCATACGATGATCATATAGCCCGGGAATTTCATACGATTGATGATATCGATCTCGTGCCTAAGCCGCTCCCAATACTCGCTATGCTTCTCTTTGGGCACATACTTAAGACGCTCTTTGAGTCCCTCTTTGCATATCGTCTCAAAAAGCCGCTCATCGTTTTCGAAGCTGTAACGCTTGCCGCTTGGCAATGCAATCCCTTGCTCTTTAGCATATTCGAGGGTAAATTTGAAATTGGGCGGCGTGGGGTTGCCAAGATTTAATTCCAAATTACACTTATCCACTATCTCTTGGGTATTTTCCAAAGCTTCTGGGATATCGGCGTAGAGTCTGGCGATCTCTTCGGGAGATTTGAGATAGAACTCATGCACGCTATGACGAAGCCTGTTTGGATCGTCGTAGAGCTTGTTCATAGCGATGCACATGAAAGCCTCATGGGGCTCCGCATCCTTTTTTTCTAAATAGTGTGTATCGTTGGTAGCGACGATCTTGATGCCAGTCTCTAGGCTTAGCCTAATGATCTGCTCGTCGATGTTGTACTGATCCTCGATGCCGTGGCGCATCAGCTCTAGATAAAAATCCTCCCCAAACACCTCTTTGTACCACAAAGCGACTCTTTTGGCCTCCTCGTACCCTCTTGCGCCAAATTTGAGATTTTTTTCATTGGTGTTGAGATGCCAGTTGACCTCCCCTTGCAAGCATGCACTGGTGCAGATGAGCCCCTCGGAGTGCTCGGCC
>JALWCE010000107.1 GCA_027036935.1 Nitratiruptor sp.
TTCATCTTTGACCCATCCTATTTTATCGTTGGAGAGTTTGATTTTTGCATATCCGTCCACTTCATTAAGTTTTAAAAATATTTTGGAGTGGGGCAAAATTGCAAAAGCCGTACTGTTGTGTGTTGGGAGGATATAGATGCGACTCCCTTTTTTGACACATATCTTTTGCATAGGTATAAGCATATAACCCATATATGCCAGCATTCCAACGCCAAACACAAAGCTAAGAAAACTTCTTTTAAAGATACCCAAAGCAAGAAGAAGACCCCCTACGACTCCAAGAATTACGAGCTTGAGTAGATGATATTTGTCTTGAGCCGGTTTAATATCTGATTGGGTGCTTACCGTCTCATCTTTGACGTGAATATTGAATCGAATAGTGTGAAATTCCCTTTTGTCTGTATTAAAATAACTAAAATGAAGTTGTGAGAGCGTGGCGGGAACGATGGCGTAGTAGATGGCGCTGGTTTTGGGAAAAGAGAGGTTAAGCTCTTTGACTTTCTCCTTTTTTGCCCAAGGAATGTGAAAGTCCTCTAAATTTCCTAAGATGGAGGAGAGTTTGAGTACCACGAGATTGTGATTGGCGTTGTACTGTACCTCTTCATGTTTGACAAGTTGAAGTTTTTTGGCAAGAACATGGCAAAAATCTTTAGGAGCTTTGAGTGGAGTAGCGTGGATCTCTTTACCCGGCAAGGTGGTAAAGAGGGTGTCTATTTGGATATGAATGGTAGGAAGTTTGGCATACTTTTCCAATATTTTAAAATAGAAAGTTTTATAATAGTACAAGTCATCGTGGCGTAAAGGGGTGTCGCTAAAGACTAGTTTGACGTTGCGGCCCCCGCTCATAGAAAATCGGATCTGTTTTGGATGTGAAAAAGGAGAGAGAAACTGGATCGTAACGGGAAATATTTGGCCTTTAAAAATCTCTTTTGGTATGAAATGCCATTGGGCCAAGATGGCTGACGCTACAAGCCAAAGGCTAAGCAGCGTCCATATTATGCCAAATTTAATCGCTTTAATGCATAAATCCTTTAATCATTTTGATCCCGTCCTCGCTGCCAAGAATTTTTTCGCAGGCTCTTTCTGGATGTGGCATGAGACCAAAGATATTTTTGTTTTCGTTGCAGATGCCCGCAATAGCGTCTACACTTCCGTTTGGATTGTCATAACCGCCCTGAGCGTCACAATATTGAAGTATGACTTGGTGGTTGTCATACATCTTTTTGAGTTTGTCCGGTTCGACAAAATAGTTACCCTCCGCATGTGCTATGGGAATATTGAGCACATCCCCCTCTTTGGTTTGACTAAGAAATATATTATCGTTATGGAGCACTTTGATGTATTGGAATTTGGAGATGAAATGGAGGTTTTTATTTCGCATCATAGCGCCCGGGAGCATATGGGATTCTAGCAGTATCTGAAATCCATTACAAATACCCAGCACATATCCACCTTTTTGGCCAAACTCTTTGACAGCCTTCATTATGGGACTAAAGCGTGCGATGGCACCACTGCGCAGATAATCGCCATAACTAAATCCACCGGGAAGCACCACAAGATCTGTATCCTTTGGCAAGGACTCCTCTTTGTGCCAGACGATGGTGCGATCGGCCCCGATGCGGCCAAAAGCGTAGTCGGTGTCGAATTCGCAGTTGGTACCTGGAAATCGGATGATGGCCACTTTCATTGTTCGATCTCGATAGAGTAATCTTCGATGACAGTATTGGCCAAAAGTTTTTCACACATCTGCTCCACCTCTTTTCTCGCCTCCTCTTTGCTCAAGGAGTCCTCCAGTATAAGAATAATCTGTTTGCCTACTCGCACATCTTCCACACCTTTGAACCCAAGCTGAGCCAAAGCGTGATGGACCGCTTTACCTTGAGGGTCGAGAACTCCAGGTTTTAAATGGATGTTGACTATAGCTTTCATGATATCACCTTTTGTATTCGTTGTAGTACCTCTTCATAGGCTACTTTTACGTCTCCTAAATCGTGGCGGAAGAGATCCTTGTCCATTTTCCGTCCGCTTTCTTTATCCCAAAAACGGCAGCTGTCTGGACTGATCTCATCGGCTAGGATAATGTTGCTCGCACTATCTTTGCCAAATTCCACTTTAAAATCTACGAGACTTAGACCAGCTTTATCAAAAAAACTTTTGAGCACCACATTGATCTCTCGTCCCAATCGTTTGAGCTCTTCGAGCTCGCTCTCATGCTCCACAAGCTCCAAAATAAGCGCATGCTCGTCGTTGATAAGCGGATCGTGGAGTTCATCGTTTTTGTAATAAAATTCCACCAACGCAAAGGGCAATATGGTACCATCTGGGATACCCAGCCGCTTTGTAAGAGATCCTGTGGCGAT
>JALWCE010000108.1 GCA_027036935.1 Nitratiruptor sp.
CCATTTGGCCAAACGACAACAGACTTTCAACAAAACCCAATTTTCTTGGCGAATTAGTGGATCAAGTGAAGAGATAAAAGAAAAAATTGAAAAAGAGCTCGCGGATTAAAATCCGCTCACTCGTACATACTCAACGATATAGTTCATAAGAGGGGAGATAAAGAAGACTGAAAGAATAGTAAAAACGGCAGAAATTCCCACAATCGTACGAAGAGACAAAGAGGCGTTTTTAAAATAGATCACTTGTCTTTTATCGCTTACTGGATCTTTCATAAACATATAAACAATGAGCTTAAGATAGTAGTAGGCGCTAATTGCGCTGTTAATAGCCATAATAAGGGCTAAAAGGATATAACCAGAATTCACGGCCGCAGACATAATATAGAGTTTGCCCCAAAAAAGACTAAAAGGCGGTACCCCGGCAAGACTGAGCATAAATATAGCCATGATAGTGGCGGCTACTGGCATAATCTGTACAAGCCCCGAAAACTTCTCGTATGGATGATCAAATCTCGTATCCCAAGGATTGCTTTTGTGTCTAGAGATCCACAGCATAGTAAAAGCACCCAAATTAGTAAACAAAAAGAGTACCCAATAAAGAAAAAGTCCGCTATTTGCTTGTGTCGTACCTATCATAATCGCTGCCATGACAAATCCGGCGTGACTAATAGAGCTATAAGCGAGCATCCGTTTGACATCTTTTTGAACGAGGGCTACGATATTAGCAAAAGTCATAGTCACTACAACCGCTAGATATAAGATATCCCGTACCCACTGAATATCACTATGGATTAAGAACTCAAAAAGTCGCATCGCTACAACAAATCCGGCAATTTTAGGGACTACGGACATATAACCAGCAAGCGCCGCACTTGCTCCTTCGTAAACATCTGGCGTCCATGTATGAAAAGGTACCATAGAGAGCTTAAAGCCAAGAGCGGCGATCATAAAAGCCGTAGCTGCAAGTACTACCAACAAAGGCTCAAAACCTCGATCACTAAGCACTTGGGCAATTTGATGGATCTCCACACTTCCAGTAAGTCCATAAAAAAGAGCCGATCCAAAAGCAAAAAAGGAGGCGGCCAAAGCACCCATTGTAAAATATTTAATAGCCGCTTCAAAGGATTTCTCACGATTGTGCAGAGCGATCAAAGTATAAAGAGATAGGCTTGCTGTTTCTAGTCCGATAAAGATCAAAATCAAATTATCCGTGGCCACCATAAATTGAAAACCTGCCACCATAAAAAGAAAGAGGGCAAAAAATTCTGGTAGACTAAATTCGTGAAATCTTTTGGAGGTGAGCGCCAAAGGGATAAAGAGCATGGAAGCGACGACGATGATAATTTGCGACAAAACCGCAAGACCGTCTATAAGCATCACATCAAAAAAGCCTTTAGTATTCACTTCAAGGCCAAAGATCGCTCCTAAATCCAAAAAGAGAAATAAAATGGCGATCATCACATATAAAGATTTGTGGAGATTCTCTTTAATTAAATCGATAATCAAAATTGCCAACCCACCGCCTACGGCAATGAGCATTGGGAAAAGAGTCGCAAGATTGAGTGATTCTATACTCACTTTGATTGGCTCCATCATTTTGCCTCCAATTCCACTTTATTGTGCCCCAAAATCTCTTTGGCTTTGGGCGTAATAGCCTTTTTTTCCATAAGAGTGAGCAGATTTTCTACACTTTTATTAATAGGTTTTAAAACAGGGTTTGGATTGATACCAAGCCAGATAACTACGAGAACCAAAGGAATAAGTGAGGTGAGCTCTTTCCAATTAAGATCGGGCAGTTTTTTATTCTCCTCCTTGGTAATCGGTCCAAAAAAGGTCAGCTTATACAAGCGAAGCATATACGCGGCCCCCAATATGATCGACATACCACCTAAAAAGGTAAGAGCTGGAGATATTTTATAAAATCCCATCAAACTCAAAAACTCCCCCACAAATCCTATCGTCAAAGGAAGCCCCACTGAAGCCATTGTCATAATACCAAAAATCAGAGCGTATTTTGGCATTACTGCCGCCAGCCCACCAAATTCACTCAGTTTTTTAGTATGTTTTCTATCGTAAATATTGCCTACAAGCATGAAGAGGGCCCCGCTGACGATTCCGTGGCTAATCATTAAAAAGACAGAACCGGCAATCCCCTCTACATTCATGGCAAAAGTTCCCAAAACGATAACACCCATATGAGAGATAGAGCTATAAGCGATAACTTGCTTCATATCCTCTTGGGCGTAGGCCACCATAGCGGTATAGATCACCATAATCACGGCCAAAATCGCTATAGGACCGATCAAAGCCACTGAAGCATCTGGAAAAATCGGCAAGGAGAATCGAACAAAACCGTATGTCCCCATTTTGAGCAGTACCGCCGCCAAAATCACCGAACCGATGGTAGGAGCTTGTCCATGGGCATAAGGGAGCCAAGTATGGAAAGGAAACATAGGCACTTTAATAGCCATACCCATAAAAAAGGCTAAAAAGAGCCAAAACTGATAATCATACGGTAGAATAAGTCTATGCCAATCTGGAATAGAGAAGCTGATAGTACCCGTAGCAAGATAGTATAGATAAGCTAAAAAGAGCATACCTACAAGCATAATCAACGAACCAAAAAAGGTATAAAGGAAGAATTTGATCGCCGCATAGATCCTAAGTTCACTTCCCCAATACCCAATGATATAGAGCATAGGGACTAAAGAGAGTTCCCAAAAGACATAAAAGACAATAGCATCCAATGCCACAAAGACACCTACCATCGTCATCTCCAAAAAGAGCAAGGAGATGATCATATTTTTAACATTTTTTTCAATGGTAAGTGAAATCAGTCCAATAAGGGTGATAAATGTAGAAAGGATGATGATAAACAGACTAATACCATCTACTCCAAGCTGATAATTGATCCCATAATCTGGAATCAGTGGAATAAACTCCACAAACTGAAACCCCCCATTGGACGGATCGAACATAAACCACAAAAACAAAGAGAGTACAAACTCTATGGCAGCCACTGCTATACCATAGACTCGAATATTCTCCTTATTGACGACAAATCCCAAAACCGCTGCGAGGGCCGGGAAAAAGACCAAAAGTGACAATATATGATTCATAAACGCTCTCCTTACCGAACCGGACTATAGACAATGACTAAGACAAGCAAGATCAACAAACCGATAACCATCCAGCGAAGCATCTTGGATAGATTGCCGCTTTGGACCACTCGACCGGCAAAACCGCTTTTGTAGATAATACCGGCGATAAAGTCGACGGTAGCGTCTACGATTCGCAAATCTAGCTCTTTCCACGCTATTTTTGAAAGCTCTTTATATGGCTCGATGAAGAGCTTTTCATAAAGTACGGGGATATAGTACTGATTGTACAACAATTTGTAGATAAAGGTCTCTTTCCATTTTGGACTAAATCCGCCATGGCTATATTTATAGACGGCCAGTGCGATACCGCTAAGAGCAATAAGGGTAGTCAATCCTATTAGCGCAACCGCCAAAATACCATGGATATGGACATGATACTCTGGCAAAAGCTGAGTGACAAATTCCTCAAAAGGCTCCTCAAAAAATCCAGCAACTATGGCAAGCAGAGCAAGAGGAGCCATCGCCGCCAACATATACCAATGGGCTTCATGGGGATGGAAACCATATTTTTTATATCGTTCCTCTCCAAAAAAGACGAGCATAATGAGTCTAAAGCTATAAAATGCGGTCATACCCGCACCTACCCATAGCATGAACCATAAAATATAGTGTTGTGCATCAAAAGCCACTTCTAAAATCTTATCTTTTGAGAAAAAACCAGCAAACGGATAAATACCAGATAGGGCTAAAGAAGCAATGATCATAAAAATAGCCGTCCAACGCATCACTTTATACAGACCACCCATTTTAAAGATATTGAGCTCATCGTTCATAGCATGCATAACGTTCCCCGCACCTAAAAAGAGGAGCGCTTTGAAAAAAGCGTGGGTCATAAGGTGAAATAGCGCCACCCAGTATGCGCCAAGACCTGCGGCTACAAACATATATCCAAGTTGAGAAAGTGTAGAGTAGGCTATGATTCGTTTGAGGTCGGTATTGACCAGCGCCATAGAAGCGGCAAAGACCGCCACGAATGCGCCAAGAGCGGCGATATAAAATCCGATGTTAGGTATTTGAGAATAGATGGGAAAGGAGCGTACCACTAAGTATACCCCAGCCGTTACCATCGTAGCGGCGTGGATCAATGCAGAAACGGGCGTAGGACCCTCCATCGCATCGGCAAGCCACGTATGCAAAGGAAATTGCGCCGATTTTCCCATTGCACCAATAAAAAGAAAGATTCCCATCATCGTGATAATAGCGATATCCAAAAGATTTACATGAGCAAAAACTACGTTATAATCGAGTGAGCCGATATGCCAATAGATGATAAACAGACCGATGAGCATACCAAGGTCTGCGATCCTATTCATAATAAAAGCCTCGTTTGCGGCCCAAGAGGGGCTAATGGAGGGATTGACCTCCTTTGGCTCATCTTTTTTATAGTACCAAAATCCGATCAAGAGCCAAGAACAAAGGCCAACCCCTTCCCATCCAATAAAAAGACCGGCGAAGTTGTCACTCATTACAAGTACCAACATCGAAAAGACAAAGGCGCTCAGATAGCTAAAAAATCTGTTGAAACCTTTATCGTGCTCCATATATCCGATGGAGTAGACATGTACCAGCGTAGAGACCAGCGTCACAGTCACCATCATAATCACCGATACCTGATCTGCTACGAAACCAAAAGGGATGTTGAGCGAACCCGTAGTGATCCAATCAAAGAGTTTGACTCTTACCGCCTCTTCGGTTTTTAGCAGATCAAAGAGCAAAATCAAAGAGCTTACAAATGAAACAAAAAGGAGCGCCGAGGTGACTATTCCGGTAATAAGCCGTTTGGGCTTCATTGCATACGCACCGGCGAAAAGAGAACCTACCAAAGGTGCAAAGAGCGCAATCAAGACATATTTTTCCATACTTATCCCCTACCCGTGCATTGTTTGAAGGCTATCCAGATCGATGGTGCCTCGTCGTTTATACCAGATAATCAAAAGTCCAAGTCCTACGGCCACCTCGCTAGCGGCTATCGCAATGACAAAAAAGGCAAACATCTGCCCGGTAAGATCCCCATAATATTTGGAGATGGCGGCAAAGGCGATGTTAATAGCATTCAAAGCGATCTCCGTAGCAAAGAAAAGCATCAACAGATTTTTTCTTCGCAGTACGCCCACCAACGCTATGGAAAAGAGTATGGCGGACAACACGAGATAGTGTGTCAATGTAATCATTCTGCACCCTTTTGTTCAATTTCTTGATCAATCTTGAGCGTGATACTCTCATCCATCCGCTTGCTGGCCAAAATGATACCGGCGATCATAGCTACCAAAAGCATGATGGCAGCAACCTCAAAAGGTACGAGATACTTGGTAAAAAGTACAATACCTACTGCTTCTGTATTGCCAATTTCATCACTCATTGGATAGAGCGCCTTGACTTTATCTGAAATAATAGGCGTCAAAAGAATGAGCACAAGCAATAAAGCGATCATACCGCTGAGGAAAAAGACAATTCTTTTGGGGGGATTATTCTCTTTGACCTCTTTGGTAGTGTCCATAAACATCATCGCAAAAGCGTATAGGGCCATAACGGCACCAGAATAGACAATAATCTGTACGACGCCCAAAAAGTCCGCATCGAGCAAAAAGAAAAAAGCGGAAATGAAAATCATCCCGGCTGCTAGCGAACTCATCGCATATAAAGCATTCTTGCTCATTACCGTAATGACAAACATCACGATAGTCAGGGCCGCAAAAAGATAAAACGCAACTACTTCAAACATCTCTTTGCCTTTAATACGCCAAAGGCGTTTTTTTAATAAGTTTATCTGCCGCCGGAGTGGGCGCACCAAATCCGGGATACTCTTTTTGTTCTTTGAGTTTATCAAGAGGTGTAAGCATATCCTCTTTCATAGCAAACTGTGCCCTTTGCTCGCTGGCATACTCATACTCTTGGCCATGAACGATCGCAAGCTCTGGACATACTTCAGCACAATAGCCGCAAAAGATGCATCGTCCAAAATTAATGGTATACTCAGTAGGAATTTTGCGACCATTTTCATCGGGCTTTGTATCAATACGAATACAGTTAGAAATACAGATTTTTTCGCACAATCCGCATCCAATACACCGCTCGTTTCCGCTCTCAAGCAGTCTCAACAAACGATGAATTCCACGAAATCTTGGACTTACTGGAAGTTTCTCTTTAGGATATTGGATCGTATGGATATTAAATCGCAGCATCTCCAAAAGCGTAATTTTCAATCCGATCAAAAGATCTGGCTTTAAACTCTTTCGCACTACCCTTTTAAACTTCTCCCAAGGCGTTTTTGGGTATGGCTCTATTTTGACTTTATAATAGTTTTGTGAGACATTTCTATCTTGAAATTGTTCCAATCCACTCATAATTCCCCCTTAGAAAAACATCATCACAATACCGGTGATGACCACGTTGACAACGGCTATTGGCATCAAGACTTTCCAGCAAAGCCACATTAACTGATCGGGTCGCACATGCGGCCAAGAAGCCCGAGCCCAGATAAACAAGAAAATAAAGAAAAAGACTTTAAGTAAGATGGCGATCGCCCCCGGGATAAACCATAAATCGTTAAAGCCACCCAAAAAGATAAGGCTGGCCAAAAATCCAATCGTAAACATATTGGCGTATTCGCCGATAAAAAAGAGTCCCCATCGCATCCCGCTATATTCTGTGGCATATCCTGAGATCACTTCCGCTTCGTGTTCGAGCAGATCAAAAGGGGTTCGGTTGGTTTCAGCAAAACCTGCGATCAAAAAGAGAATAAAAGCTATAGGCTGTTTCCAAACAAGCCACTCTCCCACTCCTCCAGCTTGGTAATTGTTAAAATCGATCAACGATAAAGAGCCTACGATCATCACCGGAGCCAAGACCGAGAGGCCGGTGACTACCTCGTAGCTCAAAAATTGAATAGCCGTCCTAGCGGCTCCAAGCAAGGACCACTTATTTCCCGAGGCCATACCGGCAAGCAGTGGGCCATAGAGTCCAATACCCATCACTCCAAGGACAAATAAAAGCCCTACGTTCATATCAGAAATAATAGGTCTAACAGTATAGCCCCCGATGGTAAATTCTGGAAACATAGGGATTGCGGCCATAGCGATAAAAGCCGTAGCCGCCGTAATGACAGGAGCTATCATAAAAATAGGTCGTACCGCTCCTTGAGGGATAAAGTCCTCTTTGGTAAAGAGCTTGATCCCGTCGGCCAAAACCTGCAATATCCCGTATGGCCCCACATGCATAGGTCCAAGCCGTCTTTGCATAAAAGCCAAAACTTTTCGCTCCACATAGGTAGCAAATCCGGCAAGAGCCGAAAAAAGCCCCAAAACCACGAGGATCTTGACGATGGTCTCTATGATAAATGCCGTCTCCATATTACACCTTCTGTAGTTTTACTTCAGTAAATCGATATCCATCAAACAAGGATTTGGTATCGATATTTGGATCAAATGTCCCTACATACGCACCAGAACCTATCTTATCGTCTAGCTCCACTTCTGTTGTAATAGTAATATCATCTTTTTGAATATTTACTTTATTTCCTTCTTCTAAGCCCATTTCTTTTAAAAATGTTTCGCTTGCATACAATTTACCCTTAGATCGAAGCTGATGCGCTTTGTTGGTAAAAGGGCTAAACTGTAACACAGGCTCGCATCGATAG
>JALWCE010000109.1 GCA_027036935.1 Nitratiruptor sp.
TATCGCGATCCTCACACAAAAAGATCAGTTTATTTTCTATATGTACAAGTACGATATTACCATCCTCATAGAGCAGTATATTCTCCTCGCTTCTTTTAAAATATTTCATCACGATAAATTTAAATCCTTCTCCTTCCTCATAGGCTACACTTTGATCTTCATTGCGGATATCTTCGATGAAGCTCTCAGGAAAGCCGTGAGAGATAAGCCATGAGGCCACCCGCTCGTTACTAGGGGTGGTAAAGACGATCTGCTTTTGCTCCTCTTGCAGATCTATTTGCTCTTTTTTTTCCAATTCGTCTGATATTACATACATTAAAAACTACATCCTCTATATCTATATTTTTCTAACACTTCCATCAAAGGCCCCACAATATCTTTTGAAAGTGGAAGCACCAAGACCGCTTTATAAAGCTCCTCGCTTGTAGGCAGATACTCTCCGGCCAAAAGAGTGGTACGATAAAGGGGCTTGAATCGCACCTTCACATCAATCCCATTTTGCTTCAGTTCTTGATAGATATCCTCCTTTGGACAATACAACGATGGCTTGAGCAATATAGGATACTCCCTCTTGATCGTTTTGGTCCCCAAAGGAAGGGTATCAAAGTAGGGATTGCTTGCAAATTGTTCGTTCAAATACTCTACGATCTCGTTGGACTCCTCCACAAGCTCGGCACAGACTTCGCAAGGGGGGCGAAGATTTTTGATCCCAATATCCACAAGATCATAATTCCACAGCCGTCCCTTTTTGACGCCGCCATTCAAAAAGAGCTCCACTTTTTGGCCGATCTGCTCATCGCACTCGATCGCTACGCAATTTTTATACTTCATCACCCAAACCCTCGCCTCCCCCACAGGCTCGCCCCAGTTTTGAAAAACTATCTGGCTTGTGGGCTTGAAGCTCTCAAAAAAGTTATGGGTCACCATGGCATTATTGGAGTAGTCGAGTCCCACATCTACAAGCTCTATATCCACCCCTCTCATCTTCGCAAGGGTGGCAAAAAAGGTAGGAGCCACGGCAGCCAGAGTCACTCTTTGCCATCCAAAAGCGTACAAAAGCGCTAGATAAACAACCGAAGAGTTTTTGGCATAGAGTCGCATATGGAGCCCTTGTAGTTTTTTTTGATTATGTTAGAATAGCACAAAAAACAAGGTATAGGCTAGGGAATGGGTAAAAACCTCATCATCGTCGAATCACCGGCAAAAGCAAGAACGATAAAAAATTTTTTGGGCAACGAGTATGAAGTAATCGCCTCCAAAGGGCATATCAGAGATCTTCCAAAAACCAGTTTTGGTATCAAGATAGAAGAGGATCGCTTCATCCCCCAGTACCGGGTGGACAAAGACCACTCCGAAATCACCAAAAAGCTCAAAAATTTGGCCAAAAAAGCAGACACTATCTATATTGCCACGGACGAGGATAGAGAAGGAGAGGCGATTGGCTACCACATCGCCCAAACGATTGGCAAAGATCCAGAGGAGCTACCTCGTATCGTTTTTCACGAGATCACCAAAAGTGCCATCCAAAAGGCGCTGCAAAATCCTCGCACCATCGATATGAACAGGGTCAACGCCCAACAAGCAAGACGGCTACTTGATCGGATTGTGGGCTATAAGCTCAGTCCACTCCTCTCCTCCAAAATCCAAAGAGGCCTAAGTGCCGGACGGGTACAAAGCGCCGCACTCAAGCTTGTAGTCGATCGAGAGCGAGAGATCCAAGCCTTTAAACCTCAAGAGTATTGGAGTATCGATGCGCTCTTTAACGACACCATCGAGGCTTCATTGGCCCAATATGAGGGGCAAAAGCTTGGCAAAATGGATATTAAGACCAAAGAGCAAGCTCAAAATATAGTGCAAAAGGTCAAGGGCGAACCTTTCATGGTGGCCAAAATCGAAAAGAAGCGGCGAGTCACCAAATCCCCCGCTCCTTTCATGACTTCGACGCTGCAACAAGCCGCCTCCAGCCAGCTTGGCTTTAGCCCCAAAAAGACGATGATGCTAGCCCAAAAACTCTACGAAGGAGTCCAAACCCCCAAAGGGATCACCGGTGTGATTACCTATATGCGAACAGACAGCCTCAATATCGCCAAAGAGGCTCAAGAAGCAGCCAGAGAACTGATAGAAAGAAAGTTTGGCCAAGAGTACCTGCCCCAAAAACCAAAACGCTACGCCACCAAATCCAAAGGAGCCCAAGAAGCCCATGAGGCGATACGCCCCACCATGCTCGACTTCACTCCAGAAGTAGCCAAAGAGTATCTCACACCCGATGAACTCAAACTCTATACCCTCATCTACAACCGCTTCTTGGCCTCCCAGATGAAAGATGCCATCTTCGAGA
>JALWCE010000110.1 GCA_027036935.1 Nitratiruptor sp.
AGCCTATAGTGTACTCTCCACCCTTTTCATCCAAATCACAAATCAAAGCCACCCCTAAAGAGTTGGTCTTTGGAGGTATGAGCATCACCTCAAAATCTGTAAATCTATCGATAAGTCCAGCTAATTTGGCCAAGTTCTTAGCTCTTGGGTGCGTGTAGAGATCCTCGCCGAGGATGAGGGTGCATCTATCTTTTTTAAAACGGCGCTGTCGTTGCAGCCGCTCCAAGATATCAGCAATCTCCTCCTCTCCTACGCTTGATTCGGCACTCAGATATCCAATATCAAGCTCCTTGAACCACTCCTTGCCAATCTTGGCTTTCGCCTCTTCGCTAAGCAGCGCATCGAGCAACATACCCAAAACCGCCTCTTCGCTGCCTACTTCATATTTTATAAATTTAGTCACTACCGGTTTGAGCAGATCATCCTCGATCGGATGCATATTGATAATCTCACTGCCTCGTCGTTTTTGCGAAACTGTAAGAGCATAACGAACTGCTGGATTGTCTGAAGAGACAAAGCTTCCTACCAAAATTATAAAATCACTACTCTCTACACGCTCCAAATCGGCCTCGTAAAGCATCTTTCCACTGGTTTGGGCATATTCATCCAAAAATCTTTGATAGGATCGTGCCTCTTCATTGAGTAGCTTATAACCTTTTTGCTCCTTGAGGCGCTGGAGGATCACAGCCTCTTCATTGGTGATAAAGGAACTAAATCGTATAGTATCGGCTTTTTCAAAAGCTTCGAGAGCTTTTTTAAACGCCTCCTCGTCCTTTTGGGCTCTATTTTCAAAATCAAAACCAAAACGCCCGGCCCCGCAAAGGGTCTCAAACTCAAACTCGTTTTTTACCCTATAAATCTTTGGCTGGGGATTTTGGATAGAGGTATGCTTGGTCTCGTAATACAGATGACACGCCGCACTACAATGGGCGCATGCAGCGGGTACTCTTTTAAGCTCCCATGCGTTTGAAGAGTATTTAAAATCACTGCTAATGAGCGCTCCTACGGGACATACGGCGATACACTCGCCGCAAAAGGTACAATCAAGTGTGGGCGCATCTTTTGGAATGATACGGGATTTGTAGCCGCCATACTCGATCTCTATAGCGTCGTCTCCAATTACTTCATTGCACACGTGTACGCATTTCTCACATAAAATACAGAGGCTTGGATCATACTGGATATATTTCCAGTTTTGGATGGGACGATACTGATCTTTGGCGCTAAACTCTTGGTGATCGACACGAAACTCCAATGTCTTATTTTGCAAATCGCACTCACCGCTTTTATCGCATACGCCGCACTCTAGTGGATGGTTTACGTCATATAGCTGCATAATGTTTTGGCGATGAGTATAGAGTGCTTGGCTGTTGGTTCGCACTTTAATATCGGGCGTGGCGGGTGTCTGGCAGCTCAGCACAAACCCATCTACCCCCTCTACTTCCACCACACAAAGCCTACATGATTCGATAGGTTTGACTTTGGAGAGGTAGCACATCGTAGGGATATAAATACCCTCCCGTCTGGCCACCTGCAAAATGGTCTCCCCTCTTTTTGCAACTACCTCTTTGCCATCGATACTAAACTTAATCATCCCTCACCTTTATACTGCGACCATAGCGATATAGTAACAACGCATGCATCGCTCCGCTTCGGCGATAGCTTGCTCTTGCGTCAATCCTAGGTTGACCTCTTTGTTGGAGTGCTTTCGCTCCTCTACGGGTAGTTTCAAACTCACCTGTCGTGGCAGTCCGGGCAACCACCCTTTAATCTTCTCTTTTTTATCGTAGACTTTCAAAGCCCGTAAATGATCTTCCATGATCTCTTCATCTGTCAAACTCGCCTCTTTAGTCAATACATAACGGCTCATAACACTGGCTGCTCTCTTGGCCTGACCTACGGCATTAACGATGGTCATCGGCCCATATTCGCAATCTCCAGCGGCAAAGACTCCTGGCTTGGAGCTCATATAGGTCTTGCCATCGGTTTTGATGGTGCCCCAACTGGTAAGCTCTATATTCCACTCTTCGGGCAGATGAGAAAGATCCGCACTCTGGCTCACTGCAGGTACAAGATAGTCACACTCTATGATAAAATCCGCGCCTTCGATTTTTTTAAGCTGCGGGCGGCCTCCGTTGGGATCAGGGATGAGTTCAAAGCGATTGACTTTGAGTGCTTTGAGATTATCCTCTTCGTCGGTGATAATCTCTTCTACGGCCGAATAAAAGATAAATTCTACCCCCTCTTCCACAGCTTCGTGATACTCTTCATACGTAGTATTACGAATGATTGTGGCTTCGTCTCGTCGATAGAGCATGATGACCTTTTTAGCATTGGCTCTAATCGCGCATCGAACCACATCCATAGAGGTAAAGCCCCCTCCTACGCATACGAGTGTCTTGCCGGTCAGATCCACATACTCTTTGTCAAGTTTTTGCTTCTTTCGTATCTCTTCGGGCACTGGAATACCATATTTGACATAAAGATTGATACAATCTAAAAAGTTGATGGCCGGCCAGTACCCTTTAATCTCTTCACGCTCATTTTTTGCTCTGATCTTTTTGGATATGCGTGTCCCAGAAGCTATCAAAATCGCATCGTACTCTTTCTCAAAACGGCGCATATCCTCCGCCGTTACCTTTTTACCCGTAATAAAATGGACCCCCTCTAAGGAGTCGACTAGCTCTATATCTTTGTTATACTTTTTAATGGGCATTCGATATTCTGGTACTCCTACGGCCACCTCGCCGCCGAGTACGGGAAGCTCTTCGTATACATCACAGGCCACCCCTTCCATAGCCAAGTAGTAGGCTCCCGTAAGTCCGGCAGGTCCAGCACCTACGATCGCTACTTTTTTGCCGTTGAGGGGCTTTTGTTTATAGGGATGGAGCCAAAAGAGGCTATGCTCGTCCTCAAAATCGGCTCCAATACGCTTGAGCTCCATAATAGAGATCGGCTCGTCCAAATTGGCCCGCCTACACTCGTCCTCACAAGGATGAGGACAGACCCGCCCACACGTATGGGCAAGAGGCATGGTCTTTCGAGTAGCGAGCAGGCTGTCGTCATAGCGAAGATCGCGTACTCCTTCGATGTAAGCTGGAATATCTACATGACTTGGACACGCATCCATACATGGAGCCGTCACTTTGGCGATATAACTGATAGATGGATCATTATAGTATTTGGAGGGCTTTTTATTTTCAATCAGTTCATTGATCTCATCTTTGAAATAGGTCAAAATATCAAGGAGTGGCTTGGGAACGGTACGACCGATTTCACACTTGCTCGTCTCCATCATAGTGCGGGAGACCTCTTTGAGGTGCTCCACGTCACTTTGTTCCCCCTCACCTCTGGCGATCTTGTCAAAAAGGTCATACAAAATCCGGCCACCCCAACGCCCCGGAGCACATCGTCCACAGGCTTCAGAATAGACTTGATACTGGGCAGCGTATTCGGTGCCGAGTTTCACTACATCTACATCCTCATCAAAGAGCGCAAATCCTGCCCAACCGATAAAAGCTTTTGAGGCTCGATCTACGTTGTAATGCTCTGGAAAATTGTAAGCCGAAGCCGACTCTTGCCACTCCTCTTTGGGTTTGCCGCGATTGTCGATCAGCTCATCTTTCCAGCATGAAAAATATACTCTACTCACAGATCTACCCTCTTTTAGTGTTGTTTACGCACGACGATCGTCCAATCGACCTCATTGAATTTCAAGGAGTTAAGCAGTTCGTCCCCTCTTTTTTTGATAAGATCCGCACTCTCTTGCACGGACTCAAAGTGCACTTTGCCATTAGAGATAATCTCAAACAAAAAGATGGCTACCTCTCCAGGTTTTACTTTCTCGTCGAGCAGTTCATCCATTCTGCCCAAAAAATCTTCGTGCAGATGTCTCAAATCGTATCGTACCATCGACCACCCTTTATCTATCTATTTCGCCAAAGACGATATTGGTCGACCCAATGATGGTGACCACGTCCGCCAAGTAGTGTCCTGGCAATAAATCTTGTAAAATACCCGTATGCCAAAAGCTTGGCGCTCTAATTTTCATCCGATAGGCGTAGGGCTCCCCTTCGCTACGTATAAAAAAGCCAAGCTCCCCTTTGGGTGATTCGGTCGGAACGTAGACTTCGCCCACCGGTGGACGCATCCCTTGGGTTACGAGGACAAAATGCTCCATCAACGAGTAGTTTTGCGTCATAATATCCTCTTTGGGCGCACTGATATACTCGGGTGCGTGGGCCATGAGCTCGGGGCCTGTATCTTTGTACATTGCAATAAGCTGTCTAATAATACGAATAGACTGCCTCATCTCCTCCATATATAGTAGATACCGACCATAGCTATCGCAACGATCACTCACTGGAATATCAAAATCGAGCTCGTCATAGAGCTCATAGGGCTCCTCTTTTCTAATATCGTATTCGATTCCGCTACCTCGCAGCATGATCCCGCTACAAGCCCAGCTTTTGGCCATCTCGGGTGGCACTACACCCACCTCTTCTAAACGCATACGCCAGATTCTATTTTCTGTCAAGAGTCCTTCGTAAAGTTTGATCTGCTCTGGCAAATTGTTCAAAAACCAGTTAAGATGCTCAAGCCACCCATCGGGCAGATCCAAAGGCACCCCACCGATACGAACAGCACTGTGGGTAAGCCTAGCCCCACAATACTCCTCCATCAGATCCATCGCATATTCACGCTCTCTAAAGCAGTACAAAAAGACACTCATCGCCCCTACGTCCAAAGCGTGGGTAGCCAACCAAAAAAGATGAGAGATAATACGATTGAGCTCCAACAAAATGGTACGGATCACTTTGGCCCGCCTAGGCACCTTATCCTCAATACCAAGGAGTCGCTCCACCGCCAAGGCAAAAGCGTAGTTGTTGGCGGTAGCGGCGATATAGTCCATCCGGTCGGTGGTAGGCAAAAACTCGTTGTAGATCATGTTCTCGCCCATCTTCTCCATACCACGATGCAAATACCCAATATCTGGTACTGCTTTGGCGATCTGCTCTCCATCCATCTCCAAAATAAGGCGTAACTGACCGTGAGCGGAAGGGTGCTGTGGGCCAAAGTTGACCACCATCTTATTATCTTCTCGCTCAAAAACAAGGTTTTCAAAATAGGGTTCGAGTCTGTTTCTTTGCTGCATCTTGTTACCTCGTCTTATCTACGATTTTTGACTTTTTTAGATCAAAGGTCTCTACCAACGGGGCGTCGTCGTTAAATACTTCGATACGCTCTGGTTCGCTGTTTGGATCAGCACACTTAGGAACTGGATGGGTGATACGGGCGAAATTGCAGGTGTCTTTAGTACTGACATATGCCGGATCTCTTTGCTCGGGTCCGATGATATCTCGATACTCTTTGCCAAATATCTTGTCCACCTCGTACCATTGGGCCGCCTCGTCGCCATGGAGAGGATAGCTCTTGCGCAATGGATGGCCCACCCAATCTTCTGGCATCAAGATACGCTTGAGATAGGGATGGTTGTTGACTTTGATGCCAAACATATCATACATCTCCCGCTCGCTCCAGTCCGCACTACGAAAGAGGCACTCCACACTCTCTATCGCCTCATTCTCCTTGATGCGGCATTTGACTCGGATGCGTCTGCGCTTGCTCATAGCAAGAAGCTGATAAAAGATCTCAAATTCTCCATCTTTGGCCAAATAATCAATCGCACTCATCTCGCTGAGTACATCATAGCCTCGCTCTTTAAGATGACGCAGCACATCCACATTATCTTTAGCCTCAATGATAATGACGAGCTGACCTCTCTGAATGTAGGCCCGTTTTATTTTAAAAGCTTTTTTTATACTGGCTAGATCTTCTTTGAAAATCCCATCCTCTACCGGCTCTTCAGGCACTCTTGGAGCCACCCAGAATCTATCGGTATAGTAGGACTTCTTTTGTACATTGTCCTTTGGTCTATATGGTCTCATCTACACCAACCTTTTTGGTTTTTGTTTTTGAAAGATTGAACGCTTGCGAAGCTTTTTTTGGAGCAAAAGTACCGCGTACTGCAAAGTCTCCGGTCTTGGTGCGCATCCGGGCAGATAGATATCCACAGGAATTACGCGATCGACTCCTTGCACGGTGGCATAGGTATTAAACATCCCTCCGGTATTGGCACAGCTGCCCATGGATATTACCCATTTTGGCTCGGCCATCTGATCATAGAGTCTTCTGATGAACTCGGCATGTTTTTTGGTCAGCGTCCCCGCTACGATCATAACATCTGATTGTCTAGGACTTGCTCGAAAGATAACCCCAAATCGGTCAAAATCGTAACGGCTCGCCCCACTTGCCATCATCTCAATCGCACAACAGGCTAACCCGTAGGTCAGCACCCACAAAGAGTTGGTGCGCCCCCAGTTGACGAGTTTATCCACTGTAGTAAGCGCTACGGGCAAGCCTGCACTCGCCGTGTAATTTACTTGATGCTGTGCCATTCCAATGCTCCTTTCTTCCAAGCGTAGATAAAACCGATCGCCAAAAGCACAATAAACAAAATCATCTCCGTAAATCCAAACCATCCAAGGATTTTAAAGTCCACCGCCCAAGGAAACATAAAGATAATTTCCACGTCAAAAAGAATAAAAAGCAAAGCAATAAGATAAAACTGAGCAGAGATTTTATTGGGTTGTTTATCAGGTTCTGGACCGCACTCATAGATAGCTACTTTGAGCTTTTCCGTATCGAGTCTAGCCAATCGTCTGCTTACGAATCTTGCGGCCACAGTGGTAGCGCTAAAGGCTACGGCAGTGATTACAAAAAGCAAAAAGGCACCAAAATAGGGATGGGCAACATCCATATGGCTTATCATCTATGCTCCTTTATTAAGGCAGTTTCCCACCGTGTACTATCTACGCAAAGTGTAACAAAAAAGAGTGCAAAAAATGAGCGATGAGATTTAGACGGACTAAAAGTTACGATAATCTGTTTCTCAAAGTTACATAAAAATTTGTAATGGAGCAAAAGTTTTTATTGCACAAAGCCTACAGAGTGTTCCTCTCCAAAACTTCCCTTTTGTTCTTTGTTGATCTCTTCTATAAAATCTTCAAGGAAAAAGATAGGCTTCTCTCGCATCGCCACTTTATAGGCCGTGTTTTTGATAACAAGCTCGATCTGTCCACCGGTAAGCTCATACTTGGCCAAGGCTTTGATATCGAGATTTGCTTCGATAGGTGCTTTTTTAGGTAGCATCTGACGCCATAGCTCTACCCTCTCTTTGAATCCAGGTTTTTTAAACTCTATTTTGTAATTAAAACGCCTTGAAAAAGCCGGATCTATGGTCTCAAGTAAATTGGTCGTAGCAATCAAGACCCCCTCAAAATTTTCAATCTGCTCTAAAAAGATATTTTGTATCTGATTGTGCATCTTATCCGCGCTATTGCTTGGGACCTGGCTTCTACTGCTCAAAAACTGATCCGCTTCGTTGAGTAAAAGGATCGGCTGAGTCCCCGCTTTTTGGCTCAAATCCTTGTAGGTATCAAAAATTTTTCGCACATTCTTCTCGCTCTCACCTACATACATAGAAAGTATTTTGGAGCAATCAAAGCTGAGTACCGGCTTTTTGAGTGTTTTGGCCAAGGAAAGAGCGGTCAGTGTCTTACCAGTCCCTGGAGGCCCATGTAAAATCACTCGCGCATCGATGGATCGCTTTTTGGGTTTGATACCCCAAGCTTTGAGCCGATCGGCTA
>JALWCE010000111.1 GCA_027036935.1 Nitratiruptor sp.
TCGCATCATCCTCTCTGTCAAGCCTGGTATTACAGGTCCAGCTTCGCTAAAATACAAAAATGAAGAGGAGATTTTGGCCAAAGTGGAAAATCCTAAAGAGTACAACGACCGAGTGATTTGGCCAGATAAAGTGAAAATCAATAAAGAGTATATAAAAAATTGGACATTGAAAAAAGATATCCGCTATATTCTCAAGACGCTTAAAGGATGACGATGAAAAAAATTTTGATCACCGGCGGGGCTGGATACATAGGTAGCCATGTTATAAAAGAGCTGCTTAAAAAGGGGGGATATGAGATTGGCGTGATAGATAATCTCTCTACCGGATTTATGGATACGATCGAGCGGCTTCGTCGCCATTGGGGCGATTTTGAATTTACCCAGATGGATCTAAGCGATTGGGATCGGGTGAGGGAGTTTATGCAAAAAGGTGCTTTTGAGGAGGTGATTCATTTTGCGGCGGCTCTCGTGGTACCTGAATCCGTACAAAATCCTCTTAAATATTATCTCAACAACACCGCCAATACGGCTAATCTTATCAAAGCTAGCGTAGAGAGTGGGGTAAAAAAGTTTATCTTCTCCTCCACCGCTGCAGTCTATGGAGAGCCAGACTCTATCCCAGCGACTGGTATCACCGAAGATGCCCTCACAGCTCCTATCAATCCCTATGGCCATAGTAAGCTTATGAGTGAGCAGGTGCTCAAAGATACGGCCAAGGCGTATCCTGAGTTCAAGTTTGTCGCTCTTCGCTATTTCAATGTCGCCGGCGCCGATGTGGAGGGCACCATCGGCCAATCGACCAAAGACGCTACGCACCTTATCAAAGTGGCCGCCCAGACAGCTCTTGGCAAAAGGGAAAAGATGTATATCTTTGGCGATGATTATCCAACGCCAGATGGGACTTGCATTCGAGATTACATTCATGTGGATGATTTGGCTCTTGCTCATATCGAGGCATTGGATTATTTAGATGAGCACGAAAGTAATGTTTTTAATGTAGGCTATGGTAGAGGGTACAGCGTCAAAGAGGTGATCGATACGATGAAAGAGGTCAGCGGTAACGATTTTGAAGTACAAATCGCTCCGCGGCGAGCAGGTGATCCGGCGATACTCATAGCCGATAGTTCCAAACTCAAAGCATCGACCCAATGGCAACCACGCTATGATGATTTAAAACTAATATGTAAAAGCGCTTTGGAGTGGGAAAAAAAGATATAAAAGTAGCGATCGTTCATGATTGGTTGGTAACGGAGGGGGGAGCGGAGAAGGTATTGCATCAGCTGCTGCGCCTTTTTCCCGATGCCGATATTTTCACTCTGGTCGACTTTTTGGATGAGAAGAGGCGACAAAAAATTCTTTTTGGCAAAACTACTACCACCTCTTTTATCCAGCATCTGCCTTTGGCCAAAAGCTATTTTCGCAACTATTTGCCTCTTTTCCCAAAGGCGATAGAGAGCCTGGATCTTGGAAGTTATGATTTGATTCTCTCCTCTTCTTGGGCTTTCGCCAAAGGGGTACGAAAAAGGCCTGGCCAAAAACATCTGTGCTACTGCCACACTCCCATCCGATATGCATGGGATATGATGGAGGAGTATACGAGCGGACTCCCTTGGCCAAAACGATCCATTGTCCGATATACACTTCACAAGATTCGTCAATGGGATCAGGCGAGCAGCCAAAGGGTTGATCGGTTTTTGGCCAACTCCTCTTTTGTAGCCGATCGTATCGCAAAATATTATGGGAGAGAAAGTGTAGTAGTCTATCCTCCTGTGGAGATTGAGAAGTTCTCCTTTTGGCCAAAAAAAGAAGAGTTTTATCTTACGCTCTCTCGATTGGTACCTTATAAAAAGACGCAAATAATCGTAGAGGCTTTTAACCAAATGCCAGATAAAAAGCTTATAGTCATCGGGGATGGTCCGGAGCTAAAAAGACTTCGCGCAAAGGCCAAAAGTAATGTACAGATTATGGGGTATCAGCCAGAAGAAATTGTCGTAGAATATATGCAGCGAGCCAAAGCTTTTGTCTATGCGGCTTTGGAGGATTTTGGCATCGTGATGGCTGAAGCCCTTTGTTGCGGTACGCCGATCATTGCCTATGGCCAAGGGGGAGCCAAAGATATCGTAGAGTCAGACTCTGGTCTATTTTTTTATTCTCAAACGCCACAAGCTCTCATCAAAGCGGTTCAAGAGTTTGAGGGTCGTATTTTTGATCATCAAGCTATTAGCCAAAGAGCCCGTGAGCGTTTTGATCCAACTCTTTTTGAGCGACGAATCTTGCAAATAGTAGAGGAGTTCTATGGCTAAAGTGGCCTCTTTGTTATTGCTTTTTGGAGACGGGTTAGGAATTATTGCTAGTATTTTTTTTGCCTACTGGCTTAGAGGAGTACTATTAGAGCCCAATGATATTCCCCTGCGCCACTATCTGCTCTTTTGGCCCTTTTTTACTCCATTGCTAATCTTTTGGTATGAGGGACTCTACACCAGTCGTTACGATTTTTGGCAAGAAACAAGACTTATTTTTAAGGCTTTGGTGCTCTCTTTGTTGATAGTGCTTAGTTTTTTAGCTATTACCAAATATATTGAGCACTACTCTAGATTTGTGGTAGTGGTGAGTTTTATAGTGATGGCTTTTGTACTGCCATTACAAAAAAGGGTACTTAAATGGCTCCTTTTTCATCTTGGTATCTGGAAAAAAAGGGCTAAACTCTACGGGAGCGATCCTTTCTTGGAGCGTTCCATCTTTCAAAACTACTACCTTGGATATGTGCAAGGGGAGGGGGATACGATTTTTATCAATTCCCGCAATTTCAGCGTCAAAAAGATTGAGAAGATTTTAAAAAAGCAAATACAGCTCCATCATCAACTTTTTTTTATTCCGTTAATTCGTGATTTTAATCTAGCCGATTCTCAGATTTTGGAACTATTTGATGCGAGAAGCAATCTTATCATTCTTAAAAATAGTCTACAAGATAGAAAAAATCTCATTGCTAAAGAGTTGTTTGATCGTTTGAGTGCAACGGTGCTTTTTGTCCTTTTTTTACCTCTTTTGTTTTGTATTGGAGCCACTATTTGGATCAGTGAGCCAAATAGCTCGATCTTTTTTTACCAAAAGAGATTGGGCAAAGGGGGACGCATTTTTACCCTGCTAAAATTTCGGACGATGTATGAAAATAGTGAAGGGATTTTACAAGACTACCTCAAACAAGACCCACGGCGTCTAAAGAAATGGCGGCGTTATAAAAAACTCAAAAAAGATCCTAGAGTCACGCCCATTGGGAGAATCTTGCGTAAATTCTCCCTTGATGAACTCCCCCAGTTGTGGAATGTGATACGAGGGGATATGAGTTTGGTAGGTCCTAGACCCTATATTCCCAAAGAGCTTGAGAAGATGCAAGAAGCCAAAGAGATTATTTTAAGCGTTAAACCCGGGATGACAGGCTTGTGGCAGGTATTGGGAAGAAATCGTCTTACTTTTGAGCAGCGACTGCGTATCGATATATGGTATGTTTATAACTGGTCGTTATGGAGGGATGTGGTAGTTTTGCTTAAAACTTTTCGAGCCGTCCTCAAAAAGGAGGGGGCTCACTGAGCCTTGAGCCTAAAAAAGAGGTGCGCCATTACGCTGACGAAATAGACCTGTAACAGGGTACCGGCTAGGGGGATCAAAGTGATGAGGTAGAGGATTGCGGTAGTGCTCATGATCTTTAAGCGGTACTTTTTTAAAAATATCTCAAGCTCTTTGGCTCTCATAATCTCTCCCCCCACATCTAGACTCATAAGTGAATGGAAGAGATAGTAAAAAGGGATATTGAGGGCTATTGCGTTGAGCAGAGGTATAAAATAGAGTACCAAAGCTAAAAAGGAGATACCGATCGCTTTGAGTAGTGTTTTGGACAAAAGCCAAAGATATTCTAAGATACTCAAGCCTCCACTCAAAGGAATATGGGCATAATGGCGTTTATGGATCTCTTTGACTACATAAGGCGTAAAAAATCCCATCACCATCGTAGCCACCGCTGTAGAGAGCAAAATCGCTAGTAGCGTGCCAAGGATTGCTACGAGCGTACCAAGCAGTGTTTTGACGATCCAGCTAGAGACGAGATCCACCAGCCAAGGATGGTTTTGGGCAAATTGGGCAATATCTGGATTGTGGATGGCGTTTGGATTTTGAGCAAGTTGTGAGAGAATATGGATCATCTGTCCCCCAGCTCCCCAAAAAAAGGTAGCAAAAAGGATAAAAGTGATGATAAAAGGCAAAAAAGTAATGGCCAAAAACTTTTTAGTCATGAAATCTTCCCAGCCAGCTATGAAAACCGATTTTTGCATTTGCAATCCTTTTGTATTACAATATCCCAAAATTTCAAGGAGGCTCCTTGAGCTGCTTTATTCTACCAAAAGTTTTGGATGGGATCGATTTGCAAAAGGCTCTACGACGTATCGGTATCAAGCTCAACGATGTCAAAAAGAGCTACTACGCCAATCAAAAGACCCTACTTTGTCTTAAAAAGCGGGTCAAAACCAAAATACCCAAATCGATGTTTCCCAGTCGCGAGGAGGAGACGGAGATCATCCAGATCCACGAGTTTGTGGAGCGTTATCGCTATCTTATCGATGAGGAGCGCAGAGCCGAGATAGAGGCGACCATCGGGGAGCTCAAATCTATAAGCGGAGAGGAGCGAGAGCTCTACGGACGGGCTATTTTGGCTCTTCGCGGATCCAAAGAGCCTAGCCGCTTAGGGCTCTACTTCGTCCGCTTTGGCCGCAGCCGTATCATCGATACGGAGATATCTTCGGGAGATATCGTGCTCATCAGTCGCGGCGATCCGCTTAAAAGTGATCTGACGGGGACAGTGAGCGAAGTGCGCAAAAACTTCATCACAGTAGCCTTCGATCAATTACCTCCCAAATGGGTCTATGGTGAGGGGATCCGAGTCGATCTGTATGTCAACGATGTCACTTTCAAACGGATGGAAGAAAATCTTTTACTCCTTCGCCACGCTACGGGAGTAAAGCGCAGAATGCGAAACCTAGCCCTTGGCATCTGGGAGCCAGAGGTGCCAAAGCCGATGGAGTTCATGCCACAAACCAGACTCAATCCCACTCAGATTGAAGCGGTCCAAAAAGCCCTTGGCTCCGAGCTCTTTTTGATTCATGGCCCTCCGGGGACTGGCAAGACCTCCACGCTTATCGAACTCATACTCCAAGAAGTCAAGCGGGGTAACAAGGTCTTGGCTACGGCCGACTCCAACACCGCCGTGGACAATATGCTGCAACGCTTGGCCAAGCATGACCTCTCACTGGTGCGCATAGGCCATCCGGCTAGGATCTTGTATGAGCTGGAAGAGTTTAGCATCCATGCCCAGTATGAGAAGAGCTTGGAGGCGGAGGCGATCAAGAAAGGATGGGAGGAGGTGGGCTTTTTGGTTAAGCAGCGTGATCAGCACTCCAAGCCGACCCAAGCAAGAGCCAGAGGAATGAGCCATGATCGTATCCTCACCCTCGCGGCCCACGGCAAGGCCCAAAGGGGGGTGAGCGTGGCCACGATGCAATCCATGGCCAAATGGATCAAGATGGATCGAAAGATCGAAGCGCTTGTAAAAGATCTGCGCTTTCGAGAAGAGCAGGCCTACCAAAAGATCATAGAAGCCGCCGATGTGGTGCTCTCTACCAACGGGATGATCATGAGCGATCTACTACGAGAGAATGAGTTCGATGTGGCGGTGATAGATGAGGGGAGCCAGCAGGTGATCCCCTCTACCCTTATCCCTATTTTGCATGCTGGGCGTTTTGTCATCGCAGGCGACCACAAGCAGCTGCCCCCTACGGTACTCAGCGACTCCAAAGAGCTCAAAGTCTCGCTTTTTGAGGAGCTTATCGAGCGCAATCCCGCCAACTCTTCCATGCTTCGCATCCAGTATCGGATGAACGAAAAGATCATGGGATTTAGTAACCAAAAGTTTTATGAGGGGAAGCTGATCGCCGATGAGAGCGTCAAGGATCATACGATCGCGGACCTTGGGCTTTCGCAGCCAAGCAGCTACGAAGAGGTGCTGGACAGCGCTCCGGTAGTCTTCGTGGATACCACTGGCATCGAAGCGCCAGAATCCCTGCCCGATCGCAGTACCAGCTATCAAAATCTAGCCGAAGCCAATCTGGCCAAGGGGCTTACCAGGGAGCTGCTGAGTATGGGAGCCGATCCTGGGATGATTGGGATCATCAGTCCCTACGCCGCTCAGGTCAAACGGCTCAAGAAACTTATCGATACCGAGGAGAGAGTCATCGAGATCAAAACTGTGGACGGTTTTCAAGGCAGGGAAAAGGAGATCATCCTCATCAGTTTCGTCCGCTCCAATCCAAAAGGAGAGATAGGTTTTTTGAAAGATTTGCGCCGTCTCAATGTAGCCATCACCAGAGCCAAAAGGAAACTCATCTGTATAGGAGACGCTTCCACTCTAGGGTATGATACAACCTACAAGGAATTTTTGGACTACATTGCCAAAGAGGGTAAAATCGTATGCGCAAAGGAGGTAGGATGCAAAAAGTGACCACTATGGAGCAGATAGACGAAGCTCTTGGCAAGGATGCTACACTGCTCTACGTCAGTGCTCCAAACTGCAACGTCTGCGACGCTCTCAAGCCAAAAGTAGAAACGCTTTTTACCGATCGTTTCCCAAAAGTGGAGCTCTATGAAGCCAATATCGCCCATCTACCGGAGCTTGGCGGGCGGTTCAATATCTTTAGCGCTCCGGCCATTTTGCTCTTTTTCGAAGGCAAGGAGTTTGCAAGAGAGGGGCGCAACATCTCCTTGGAGCTCTTTGCCCAAAAGATCCAAAAAGTGTACGATCTTTACTTCTCGTAGACAAAGATCGCCTTTTTAAGAATAAAAGGCTTGGTAGCGATGGGATCATCTATGCCAAGTTTTTTGGCCAGAGGTGGCTTGACCAGCCTGTATCCCAATACTGCGATCACCTTGTCACCGGGTTCAAGCTTGAAATCGTAAAAGAAGTTTCTCTTCTCGTTGGCTTTGAGCATCGTATCCTTGACCACCTGGCGAGCCAGCCAAGGAGGGGTCGGTTTGCCATTGGCTCCTAGGATCCGCACCAATTTTTCTACTTTTGTAAAGACTTTTTTCTCTCCTCGCTTCACTATCACTTTCAAAAAAGCCACACGAGCCGGATGTAAAAGCATGGCGTGGGGGATGCGGGAGTTGAGTGAGATTTCAAAGCCTTTGAGATGTGGTAAAAATTCGATATCCACATATTTAGCCAACATCTGAGAATGGGTATGGGCTCCCGCAAATCCGTGGAAAGCGTGAGTGGAAGTCTTTCGCAAAGTCGAGACGCTACCCTTTACCTTTGGCATATGGCAGCTAGCGCATTTGGCATTTTCGATCTCACCCTTTTCGTTGGTGGAGCAGACATTGAGGCCAAATTTGTTGCGTTTATGGGAGTGGCATCCCATACAGACGTTACCTTGCAAAAAGTTAGGATTGGAGGTGTCGATCTTGTGATAGGGCGAGGCGATGTGATCTTTTCTAGCTCCAAAATATCTTTTGGGCTTTGGGCTGATGATGTTTTTGTTTGCTGTGAAGCCCGGTTTGATTTTTTTGATGCGGTGGCAGTAGGCGCAGGCGACGGCGTCGTTTTGGGTGGGGTTTTTGGGATCGGGGCCTATGCCGTTGGGCGCCATGAG
>JALWCE010000112.1:0-5184 GCA_027036935.1 Nitratiruptor sp.
GATACGCCCCACGCCGATAGCGATGACATCCGCATGGTGCCAAACTTCTTCGAGGGTGTATTGGCCAAATATGATGGGGATGTGCGTGTGACTTTGGCGCATTTGACGAAGATGGCCGGTTGGGAGAGTGGAAGCGATATCTACCGCTTCAAGCCACTATATGAAGTAGTAGGGACACAGAAGCAAAATGGCATGACACTGGTGGGCTTGGAGTATGGGGAGTATGCTCTCTGGCTCTATCGTATCGATGAGATAGCCAATATCGCTTATGCCCAAGGAAGTTGGCAGTGGCAGGATCTCACCTTCTCATGTCAGCTAGACATCGCAAACGACACAGGCAAAGCTCTAGCCGGTTCTATCCAGAGCCGCACGGCTGGCATACTGATAGAGTATAGCTATGATGCCCTCTCTTTGAGTGTGGCATGCAACAAGGAGTTTGGCGATACAGGCAGTATGTGGAGTTTTGGTGGAGGACCCTTTTTTACCTCCATGGAGGATTTGACCATCGATGCGCTGGAAGCTTCCGATGCATTGGCCTACACGATAGGCGTGGAGTATGACTTTGGTGGCGTGCATGTGGGCGGGATGTATGGAAACTTCAAAAGCGATCCAGTGGAGGCGAAGGAGACGGATCTTTACGCTTCATGGGAGCTGGGTCAAAAGATGGAGGCTCAGCTTCTTTATGCCGCAGTGGACAATGCCAAAGGCTACGAAGACAAAGATATTTTTCGAATACTACTCAATTACTCTTTTTAGGAGGCTAGATGAACATCACGGATCTAAAAATCGCAGAAGAGGCGACCATCACCAAAGTCAAGGCTCCTGAGCCTATCAGGGGGCGCCTCTACGCTATGGGGATAGCCAAAGGCAACAGGGTACGCCTCTTGGATCATACCCTCAAAAAGCAGACATGGGAAGTGGATGTGGAGGGGACGAGAGTGGCTCTCAGAGATGAGGAGGCCAAAGCGGTGGAGGTAGAAAAATGAAAAAAATCAAAGCGGTGATGGTGGGACAGCCAAATGTGGGTAAATCCTCCATCATCAACGCTATATCAAACGCCAGGCTTCATGTGGGAAACTTCGCCGGTGTGACGGTGGAAAAAAAGGAGGTGGAGGTTCGCAAGGGCGAGTATGAGATCGATATTGTGGATCTGCCCGGTATCTACTCCTTGCACGCCTATACCCCAGAAGAGCAGGTGACCAAGCGCTACTTGCTCGAAGAGTCCTATGATGTGATCATCAACGTGGTGGACGCCAACGTACTGCAAAGAAACCTGGTCTTTACATTGCAGCTGCTGGATATGCGAAAAAAGACGATCCTCGTGGTCAATATGGTGGATGAGGTGGAGGAAAAGGGCGGTCGTATCGATGGAGAAAAATTGAGCCAATTATTGGGTATCCCTGTCATCCTCGCCAGTGCGAAACACAAGAAGGGAGTGGATGAGATTCTCGATCGGGTGATCGAGGTTTACCATCAGCCAAAATGCGGCTGCAAGATCTATTACAACGAAAAAATAGAAGAAGAGATAGAAAATCTCGCCAAAATCTTGCTCAAATCCCCCCACTTCACCGACTACGATCAAGCCAGATTTTATGCGATACGACTGTTGGAGAAGGATGAAGATATCTACCGCATAGTCCACGATCTGCCCATCTTTTTGGAGCTGCACGAGGCGTTGGGTGAAGCGATACGAAGGCTTCAACTCGAATTTGATGTGGAGGATGTGCGAGATCTTTTTGCCGACGAGCGTAACGCCTTGGCCAAAAGTATCGTGATGCAGGTGATGCAGCTGCCTCGCCAAGAGACTTTGACCGACAAGATCGACAAGATTTTGATCCACCCAGTCTTTGGGCTTCCCATATTTTTATTTTTTATGTGGGGGCTGTTTCAGCTCACATTCGAGATCGGCTCTTTGCCGGTGGACTATCTGGATCAAACCATTACCAATTTCGCCAACTGGCTCAAAGATATTTTGCCACCGGGAGATTTCAACTCCGTCATCACCGATGGAGTGATACCGGCGGTGGGTGCAGTGATCATGTTTTTGCCAAATATCTTGATACTTTTTTTGGGTATCAATTTGCTTGAACAGACCGGTTATATGGCAAGAGCCGCCTTTTTGCTCGACGGCTTTTTGAAAAAATTCGGACTTCAGGGTAAAGCTTTTATTCCGTTAGTTAGCGGCTTTGGCTGCACCGTCCCAGCCTACATGGCGGCAAGGACTCTTAAAAACCCAAAAGATCGCCTCATTACGATGCTGATTTTGGGATTTATGAACTGCAGCGCCAGATTACCAGTGTATGTGTTGCTCATTTCCGCATTTTTTGCTACCCATAGTGCGGGTAATGTGCTGTTTGCCATCTACATCGGTGGGGCTATCTTGGGACTTTTTGTGGCAAAAGTTTTACGAATGGTGCTCTTTAAAGGAGAACCAGAACCTTTTGTGATGGAGATGCCACCATACCGTTTTCCATCCCTCAAAGCTTTGGCGATGGAGCTATGGATCAAATCGAAGCTTTTTATCAAAAAAGCGGGGACTTTTATCGCGGGGGCTGCCATGATCATCTGGTTTTTAAGCAGCTACCCCCACCATCCCGATTTGGAGGCTAGGTATATACAAAAGATAGAACAGACTCAAGATCCCAAGCTAAAAGAGCAGCTCCAAAACGAACTGGCCGCTAAGAAACTGGAGCTAAGCTACCTTGGCCAATTTGGTAAAATGATAGAACCGATCTTCGCTCCACTGGGCTTTGATTGGCGTCTGAGCGTGGCTACCATCAGTGGGCTGGCGGCCAAAGAGGTGGTGGTCTCCACTCTTGCGACGTTGTATGCCGTAGGAGAGGGAAATGAGCATAGCTCCACACTGGTACAAAAGCTAAGAGAATATGTGGATTTCAAAGCGGCGGTTGCTTTGATCGTGATTATTATGATTTATAGTCCTTGCGTGGCGGCGATGAGTACTTTTTATGCAGAAGTGCCCCAATGGGCTTGGCGTACCTTTTATACCATCTATCCTAACGTGTTGGCGTGGCTTATGGCTTTTAGCGTTTACCAAGTATTGGCTTTTTTAGGATTTTAAGGAGAAAATATGAAAAAATGGATCGCTCTTTTTATCGGTTTATTGCTCTTTGTAGGGTGTGCGCAAAACCCCTATACCCATAGAAATCAACTGATATTAATCTCTCCTGAGCAAGAGATACAGATGGGACTCCAAGCCGAACGCCAAATACTCCAAAAAGCTAGACTCTCCCACAATCCTCGCTACAATGCTATGGTCAAACGGGTAGCTTCTCGTATCGCCAAAGTGGCCGAGGAGGAGTTTCATCCAGGCTATAAGTGGGAGTTTTATGTCCTTGAATCCCCTCAGATCAACGCCTTTTGTCTGCCCGGCGGCAAGATATTCGTCTATACCGGACTGCTCAAGCTGGTGCAAAACGACGATCAACTAGCCACCGTCATAGGCCACGAGGTGGCTCATGCTATTTTGCGTCACGGGAGTGAGCGGGTCTCTATGGGGATGGTAGGTCAAATGGGCAAAGAGCTCTTAGCTAAAGGATTGCAAATGAGCGGGAGCAGATGGGGGCCGCTCTTTGATCTGGCCTATGGAGTGGGGACGAAGTATGGTGTTTTGTATCCATATAGCAGAAAATTCGAGTATGAAGCTGATCAACTAGGACTTTATTTAATGTATAAAGCTTGTTACAATCCCTATGAAGCGATTAAATTTTGGCATCGCATGATGCAAGCGGCAAAAGCCAAAGTGCCCGAATTTCTCTCTACCCACCCCTCTGATATTCATCGTATCGAGGCGCTACGTCGCTACATTCGTAGGCTTAGGCGTATTCCTCGGCATTGCTAAAGAAAAATTAATTCAAACTTTGGTACAATCGGGCAATTTTGCAAAAGGTGGAGTTATGGAGTGTGCAATTCCTACGATCAATGCCAATATGGATGAGATCAAAGAGATTTTTGAAAATGTCAAAACCATCGCCGTAGTGGGTCTTTCGCCAAATCCGATAAAAGATAGCCACAGAGTGGCCAAGTATCTCCAAAGTGTTGGGTACAAGATCGTTCCAGTCTATCCAAAAGAAGAGGAGATTTTGGGCGAAAAGGTTTACCGAAGCTTAAAAGAGATCCCTTTTGAGGTGGATATGGTGGATATCTTTCGCAAACCTGCAGCCTTGCCTCCCATCGTCCAAGCCGCAATTGATAGAGGCGATGTGAAAGTGGTATGGTTTCAAGCTGGTATCGTCAATAACGAAGCGGCCAAGATGGCTCAAGATGCTGGGCTCAAAGTGGTACAAAACCGCTGTACCATGGTCGATCACAAAGCGCTTTTTGGCCAATGATAAAGCTCCAAGATATTCAAGCGGCACACAAACGGGTAGAGCCGGTCATCAGCAAGACCCCTTTTGCCTACGCTCCGCTTTTGAGTCAAAGGGTAGGACATAAGGTCTATCTTAAAAAAGAGAATCTTCAAGTCACCGGGGCTTTTAAGATACGAGGGGCTTTTAACAAAATCGCCAAGCTTGGCGATGAGGAGAAGAGGGTCGGAGTCGTAGCTGCGAGTGCAGGCAATCACGCCCAAGGCGTGGCTTTTAGCGCCAGATACTTCTCTATCCCAGCTACTATCGTCATGCCAGAAAACACACCTCTGACCAAAGTCAACGGCGTGAAATCCTATGGAGCTGAGGTGATTTTGCATGGCTCCAACTACGACGAAGCCTATCTCTATGCCGTGGAGTATGCCAAAGAGCAGGGCAAAACTTTTGTCCATCCCTTTGCCGACTATGAGGTGATGGCTGGACAAGGGACGATCGCTTTAGAGATCTTGGAGGCTGCCAAGGATCTGGATGCTATCGTGGTACCGGTAGGGGGTGGGGGACTCATTGCCGGGATAGCGAGTGCTGTAAAGCAGATCAATCCCGCTATCAAAGTGATCGGTGTCACAGCTGCCGGGGCTCCAGCGATGCGCAACTCTTTTTATCTTGGCAAAGCGGTGGACAGCACAGATGTGCGCACCATCGCTGACGGGATCGCTGTACGGGATACTTCGCCCGTGACACTGGAGATTTTACTTGAGAGTGTGGACGATATCGTGGAGGTGGATGATGAGGAGATTGCTGACGCGATACTCTTTTTGCTCGAAAACCAAAAGCTCGTGGTAGAGGGTGCTGGAGCAGT
>JALWCE010000112.1:5194-23820 GCA_027036935.1 Nitratiruptor sp.
CGGTAACATCGACGTGACGATGCTGAGCGTCATCATCGAAAAGGGTTTGATCAAATCCTATCGCAAGATGAAGCTCATCGTCACCCTTATCGACAAGCCGGGAAGTCTGATGAAACTCACCCAACTTTTGGCTAGTGTCAGTGCCAATATCGTGCAGATCGGCTATGATCGCACCTCCGCCAAGCTGGCATTCGGTGACGCCAACGTCTCGATAGGTCTGGAGACCAAAGGCAAAGAGCACCAAGAACAGATCAGAAGCTTGCTGACCCAGCATGGCTATCGATTTTATGAGGAGCGGTGATGGCGACAGGTATCGATATAGGCTCCAACTCCTTGCGAGTGGCAAGAATCGAATGTCAAAGCTTGGAGCTTGTGGGGCAGTACGAGAAAGTGGTGCGAACGGCCGAGGAGATCGAAAAGACCAAGCGGATCGGCCAAGAGGCATTGGATCGTATCGTAGCGGCCTTGGAGGAGGCAAAAGAGAGAATAGGCTTTGACGAGCCTGTAAAAGCCGTGGCTACCGCCGCTTTTCGCATGGCTCAAAACTCTAAGGAGGCCGTGGAGTATATCAAGGAGCATAGCGGTGTAGAGGTGGAGATAATCGACGAGGCGAAAGAGAGCTACTATAGCGCCAAAGGCGTAGAGTATGGACTGCACCGCCATGGGATCGATAGCCAGAAGTTTTTACTCGTCGATATCGGAGGTGGCTCTACTGAAGTGATCGTAAAGCATCGAAACGAGCTTATTTTTCAAAGCTTTCCGATAGGAATTTTAACTACAATACAAAAGTATCATACTAAAGAACAGATTGTTTTTGGTATTAGAAAAGAGCTTGGCCAAGTCAAAGAGTTTTTGAACGACATTTACGAAACTTTTGGAAAACCAAAGATTTTGGTAGGTACCGGTGGTACGCCCTCCACCGTAGCGGCGCTTAAGCTCGGTATGGTGTATGAGACGTATGACGCTTGGCGGGTCAGCGGTACGATAATAGATATACAAGATATCCAAAAGGCATATAAGCGGCTGGTCCTCCTCGATCCCAAAGAGCGCTCCAAGCTCGTGGGGATAGGGCGGGAGGACGCTATTATCGCAGGTCTTGTGATACTCGAGGAGATTTTGCGAATTTCTGGATACAAAGAGATGATTGTAAGCGACGAGGGGGTACGCGAGGGCGTGGCTCTCGATCTTTGCGAACATCAAGACAACTCAAAGTAGGAGCGGTGATGGCACAGATGAGCGGTGCGCAGATGGTAGTAGAAGCGATGCGCGAAGAGGGCGTCGAGGTGGTTTTCGGATATCCCGGCGGCGCCATAATGAACGTCTATGACGAGATCTACAAGCACAAATATTTTCAGCACATATTGACCCGTCACGAGCAAGCGGCGGTCCATGCAGCTGATGGCTATGCGAGAGCTACGGGCAAAGTGGGTGTGGCTTTTGTGACCAGTGGCCCAGGTTTTACCAATGCGGTGACGGGACTGGCCACTGCCTATATGGACTCGATCCCAATGGTGGTGATCAGTGGACAGGTACCACTTTCCATGATTGGTACCGATGCTTTCCAAGAGATCGATGCGGTGGGGATTAGCCGTCCTTGTACCAAGCACAACTTCTTAGTCAAAAGCGCCGAGGAGCTGCCCCTTATTTTGGCCGAGGCTTTCTATCTGGCAAGGAGCGGCAGACCGGGACCTGTGCATGTGGATATCCCAAAAGATGTGACGGCGCAGATAGGGGAGTTTGATTATCCAAAAGAGGTTCGGCTCGAGACCTACAAGCCTACTATCAAGGGCAATAGCAGACAGATACGAAAAGCTGTGGAGGCGATAAGCAATGCCAAAAAGCCGGTCTTTTATCTAGGTGGGGGTATCATCCACTCCAACAGCGCCGACCTGGTACGTCGTATCGTAGCAGCTACACAGATACCGGCGGTGGAGACCTTGATGGCCAGGGGTACTTTGCGCTACGATGATCCGATGCTGCTGGGAATGGTAGGGATGCACGGCACCTATGCAGCCAATATGGCGATGAGCGAAGCGGATCTTTTGATCGCCTTGGGGCCTAGGTTTGACGATAGGGTGACGGGAAAACTCTCTGAATTTGCCAAATATGCCAAGATTATCCATGTGGATATCGATCCAAGCTCTATTGGTAAACTGGTCCATGTGGATTACCCGATTGTGGGAGACCTCAAAGCGGTACTGGAGGAGATGGCGCCACTGATCGAGCAAAAGGTGGATCCTGAGCGCTACGAGGCGTGGCGAGAGATCCTGGAGCGCTACCAAGAGCTCCATCCACTTACGTACGAAGATAGCGACAAAGTGCTTAAGCCAGAGTGGGTGATCCAGCGAGTGGGTGAAAAGCTAAAAGGCAAAGCCAGGATATCCACCGATGTAGGGCAACATCAGATGTGGACGGCTCAGTACTATCCCTTTACAAGACCCCGTGAATTCATCACCAGCGGCGGTCTTGGGACGATGGGCTTTGGCTTTCCGGCGGCCATGGGGGTCAAGCGAGGCGTGCCTGATGAGATCAGTATCAACTTTTCAGGGGATGGCTCGATACTAATGAATATCCAAGAGCTGATGACTGCGGTAGAGTATCGGCTGCCCGTGATTAATATCATTCTTAACAACAACTATCTAGGAATGGTGCGTCAGTGGCAGACATTTTTCTACGACAAACGCTACGCCGAGACCGATCTGTCGATGCAGCCAGATTTTGTGAAGCTAGCCGAGAGTTTTGGTGGAGTGGGTTATCGGGTCAAGACCAAAGAGGAGTTTGACGAGGCTTTGGATGACGCTATCAGTAAAGGGGTCGTAGCCCTCATCGACGTGGTGGTGGATAGGTACGAAAATGTGCTTCCTATGGTGCCGGCTGGCGGAAGTCTGTACAATATGCTCTTAGAATATAAGGATTGATTATGAAAATAGAAAGAAGAGTGATTTCCGTCATCGTCCTCAACGAGCATGGGGTGCTTAGCCGTATCACCGGACTTTTTGCTGCCAGGGGTTACAATATCGAGACCCTTACCGTCGCTCCGATTCCTGGAAGCAAATACTCCAGACTCACAATAGTTACTAGTGGAAGTCCCAGAGTCATCGAGCAGATCATCAAGCAGCTGCACAAGCTCATCCCAGTCTACAAGGTGATCGAGCATAGCGAGCTGGTGGAAAAAGAGATGGTGATGGCCAAAATCCCCCTCGAAGAGCGGCTCTCGGATGTAGAAGCGCTGTGTCGGGCGTACAACGGCAATATCGTCAACATCGGCAAAGATACGGCCATCATCATGGCGGCCGACGAGCCAAGCCGTATCAAAAATTTTATCGAAGCCCTCAAGCGTTTCAACCCCAAAGAGATCGTACGAAGCGGCGTGGTGGCAATCGAGCGGTGATGAAACTCTCAGATCTGGCCAAACTTTTCGATCTTGAGCTCGTGGGAGAGGACAAAAAGATCAGCGGACTGGAGGCGCTGGACAAAGCGGACTCCACCCAGCTCTCCTTTTTAGAGAGTCCCAAATACCTCTCCAAGCTCTCCTCTACCAAAGCGGCGGCGGTACTGCTGCGAAAAGAGCATGCGAGCCATCTGCCCCAAGGAGTCAGTGCCCTGATCAGCTCTGATCCTTACCTCGATTTGGCCAAAATATCCAAACTTTTTAGCAAACCTCCTTTTGAGACCTCTGGCAAACCAGCTCGAATCGCCAAGAGTGCGGTGATCGCAGATGGAGTCTATGTGGGCTATGGAAGTGTGATCGAAGAGGGGGTGACACTGATGCCGGGAGTCGTGGTGGGTGACAATGTCCATATAGGCGCGGGGACGCTTATCTATCCAAACGTTACCATCTACCGAGACTGCAAGATTGGTAAAAACTGCATCATTCACGCCGGTACGGTAATCGGCAGTGACGGCTATGGATTTGCCCACACTCGTGATGGCCGCCATATCAAACTCTATCAAAATGGCAACGTGATCATCGAAGATGATGTGGAGATAGGGGCCAACTGTACCATCGATCGGGCCGCTTTTGGCTCGACTATCATCAAAAGAGGCACCAAGATCGACAATCTCATCCAGATCGGTCACAACAGCGAGATTGGAGAGAATGTACTGATGGCTGCTCAAGTAGGCATCAGTGGATCTACCAAAATCGGACGCAATGTGGTAATGGGGGGACAAAGCGCTACGGCTGGGCATCTGAGTATCGGTGATTTTGCCCTCATTGGTGCACGAGGTGGGGTGACCAAATCGATAGAGGGGGGTAAAACCTACTCGGGTTTTCCTTTGATGGAGCATAAAAATTGGCTAAGACTGCAAGGTTTGCTTGCTCGAATGCTCAAAAAAACGAAGTAGTGCTATTTTAGTCGCACAACTTTCTTTTATTTCTTTGTTATAATTTTTCAAACTCTACAAGGAGATGACAATGGCAAAGACCCATACCGAAATCAAGATGTTTCACCTGCACGGCACTAAAGATGGAGTTGTGAGCGTAGCCCATATTACCGAGCCTTATGGTCCTGGAAGCGAGCCGGTGGTCAGTATCGGAGTATCTCTTAAAGGCAATCCTCTCAATCCTGAGTGGAAAGTTCACATCCCCTATGAAAATATCGACGATCTTATTGAGGCGTTAGAAATTGCCAAAGCAGATTTTGGCAAAGATTATGTACCCGATGAATCGGCTACACCTTTGGATTATGACGAAACTATTGGAGGGGATTGATATAAAGGTGTTAAGAGGCCTTAACATAAGTGTAGTTTTTTGCAAGCAAGGAGGAAAAGTAGCGCCAACAAGTCGTAGCCGAGACTACGGTTACGACAAAACCTTTCCTCTTACCTAAGAATATTTTTTTCTCACGTTCGGTATACGAGAAGTTACATAGGGTCACTTAGAAATTTACTTCTATAACTTCAACGATTTAGTTAGAATAAAAGTAATTTTTCAAAGATCTTCACTATTTCTCAATCCTCTTTTTGGTTTGGTGTGTTACAATTAATATGACTTTAGATGAAAGTTTGAGGATAGAGGTATGAGAAAAAGTGTATTCATTTACATCGTATTAGCCTATTTTTTTGCACTTATCTCCCGTTTTTTGCTCTTTTTTTTGGCCAAAACTCATCCAGAATTTATGTATAGTGGCCATGTGATTGCTCTATGGACGGCAGATGCGGGACTTTATGGAAGCTATGCCAAGCAGTTGTTGGCTGGCCATCATCTAGTCTTCAATAATGAAACTGCTCCAGGATTTTTGATCTACTGGGTTGTGCGACTCACTCATCTGGGTATCGAGACGGTGATGTTCACACTTCCAGCTTTCTTGGCCTCCTTGATCGTTGTGCCCATCATTTTAATCCTAAATGAATTTAAAAAGCCAGAAGTGGGTTTTTGGGCAGCCTTGGCCGCATCGATTGGGATGAACTACTACTTTCGTACCCATATGGGTTATACCGATACGGATATGCTCAATTTCGTGCTCTTTTTCTTTATTCTTTGGGCTTTGATCGCTCTGGCGGTGCGAGGAGTGGTCTGGTATGGGGTAGTCGCTGCAATCTTTGGAGCCCTTTTTATGCTTTGGTACCATTCGGCCAAACCGCTTCTTTTTGGGCTTTGGGCCTTTTTTGTTCTCTATCTTTTAATTTTCGATAGGAAAAATGTACCGGCCCTTTTGGGGGGTGTACTGCTTCTTATCCCGCTGCTGCCTATCTCTTTTTGGCTTCAAGTGGCCGCTATCATGGTATTTGGAGTTATCTTTTGGATTTTACAGCGACAATGGCGGATCGATTACAGATATCTTTTGGGGCTGTTTTTGGTAGTGACAATCGCTGGTGGGGTGTATGGATACAAGCACGGGGTACTGGATAGGGCGATGCACTATATTCATAAATCTAGCGAGTATCGATTTGAAGATAAAACCCATAAAAAAATCGAGCTCTCCACTACCCTCAAAACAGTAGCGGAGGCCAGAGGCATCACGCCAAGCCAGCTTTTTACCTATAGTGCTGGCAATGTAGTAATCTTTTTTCTAGGAGTTGTGGGTCTATTGCTTTTGACATGGCGTAAAAAAGAGGCCATTTTGCTCTGGCTGCCCCTGATCATAGGGATACTCTCTGTAAAAGCTGGGGTGCGTTTTACCACTTTCGCCGTACCAGTACTGAGTATTGGGTTTGTCTATCTTTTTTACGAGCTCTCTTTGAAGGTACGCCACTCCTTTTTGGCCAAAGGAGTTTTTTATTTGCCGGCTTTAGGGCTCGTGCTCTATTATCTTTATATCCTCAACGCCTACAACCATATGCTCTCACCCTTTTTCAAGCGAGGGGAGCTGGCCGATATCCACAAGCAGCTAAACACTCCTTCTAAAGGCTATATCCTCACCTGGTGGGATTATGGATGGCCCTTGTGGTACTATACCAACAAACGCACCCTCATCGACAACGGCAAACACCAGTATGACAACTATATCGTGGCTAAGACGCTTTTTGCTTTCGATCAAGGCTTCGTGGCTAGGTTCGACCGCTTTTTTATCGAGACCTATGATCGGATCTATCCATGGGCAGTGCTGCCTTATGTGCTTAAAAAGTATGACTTTACCGCTTTACTCAGACAGCTGTATGAGGGGAGTGCAAAACTACCCCCTAAAAAGAGAGAAATTTACTACTATTTTGACGATAAAATTTTGGATAAGTTGCCAGTGATCGAAAATTTTTCACGCCTCAAAGGTGAAAGAGCCAAGGGATTTGTCTGGGTGGATAGACTCAGACTTCTTGATGGCAGAAGAGGGATCTTGCAAGGAAGTAGCGTCTCTATCGATCTGCGCACCGGAGAGCTACGAGCCAAAGGAGATAGAGACAAGATAGGTACGCTCTATCTGCATAATGGCCAAAAGATCACCAATGTTTTGCGCTATAGGCGAAACGACTATAGTGTAATCGTCTATAAAAATCGCTATATTATTGGACTCTACCGCTATATTAATAGCTTTTTCCCACAAGCTTTCTTTTTCAATAATCTCGATAGAAACCTTTTTGAGACCTTGGCATACGACAAAGATGCCAAGATCTTCCATCTTCGCTAGAGGCTTCCCACGAAGCGCTCTATTCTAGCGATCCCCTCCTTGATAGTATCAAGATCTGTAGCGAAGCTGAATCGAAAGTAGCCATCGCTTCCAAATCCAGCTCCCGGTACCACCGCCACCCCCTCTTTTTCTAAAAGCTCTTTAGCGAATTTCATACTATCTGGTGTGATGGCTTGATGGTTGACAAAAAGATAAAAAGCCCCATCGGGACTCAGCACAGAAAGGCCATCGATGGCATTAAATCGCTGCACCGCCTCGTCTCTTCGCTCCTCAAAAGCCTGTCGCATCTGCTCAATGATAGGATCGATGGTACCGTCAAGTCCGGGAATAGCCGCCTTTTGGGTGATGGAGCAGACATTGGAGGTGCTTTGGCTTTGCAGCTTTTTCATAGCCTTGACCAGCTCCACATCAGGGCAGGCTAGATAACCAAAGCGCCATCCAGTCATCGCCGCCGATTTGCTCAGGCCATTGATGGTGAGGGTACGGCGGTACATATCCTCACTGATACTGGCTGTGCTGGTAAAGGTGGTGTCGCCATAGACCAACTTTTCGTACATCTCGTCACTGGCTACCCAGATATCGGTGCCCTCCAGCACTTTGGCCAAAGCTTCAAGTTCCGTTTTGGTATAGACTGCTCCTGTAGGGTTTGAGGGGGAGGTGAGGATGAGCAGCTTCGTCTTTGGCGTGATCGCATTTTGAAGCTGCTCGGGAGTGATTTTAAAGCCACTCTCTTGAGTTGTGGATATAATGATCGGTTTACCGCCTGCATATTTAACGAGCTCTGGGTAAGTAACCCAGTAGGGCGCTGGGATGATCACCTCATCTGCTTCATCAATGAGGGCTTGGGTGAGATTGAAAAGGCTCTGTTTGGCTCCATTGCTAGCAATGATATGCTCAGGCTCATATTCTAGGCCATTGTCGCGTTTGAGTTTGCCAATGATCGCCTCTTTGAGCTCGGGTATGCCATCGACTGCGGTATACTTGGTAAAGCCTTCGTCAATCGCCTTTTTGGCCGCCTCTTTGATAGGCTCTGGTGTGTCGAAGTCTGGCTCGCCTGCCGAGAAGCTGAGCACGTCTTTACCGCTCGCTTTGAGCTCTTTGGCCAGTGCGGTGATGGCCATCGTCAAAGATTCGCTAAGTCTATTGATCCGTTTTGAGAGCATATCAATCCTTTAGTTTCATCGATTTGAGAAATTCTTGGTATATTTTATCCAATTCCTCCTCTTTTTTGAGGAGATTTTTGTCACCGCTTGTGTAGGCGTGTTCGAGTAGAGCGAAGCGTTTGAGCAGATACTCAAAAAGCTCTTTGTCGATATCTGGGAGTTTGTCGTGGCTGAGCCGTCCCCGATCGAGCCCCTTGCGTACCACCCGTGCGGGAATTCCTACGGCGGTGCACTCGTCTGGTACATCCTTGACCACTACGGAGTTTGCGCCAATTTTTGCGTTTTTGCCTACAACAATATTGCCCAGCACTTTGGCTCCGGCTCCGATCACCGCTCCTTCTTTGATAGTGGGGTGACGCTTGCCGTGACTAAGACTCACGCCTCCTAGGGTCACTTGCTGATAGATGGTCACATCATCTCCCACCTCCGCTGTCTCTCCGATGACCACCCCTATGCCGTGATCGATGAAGACTCTGCGACCTATCGTGGCGGCTGGATGGATATCGATACCGGTAAAAATTTGATTGATTCCCATAAGCATTCTAGCTACTACTTTAAACCCGCTTCTGTACAGGCGATTGGCAATGCGATACCAAAAGATACTCCATACTCCTGGGTAGTTGGTGAGGAGCTCTAGTTTGGAACGAATAGCCGGATCTCGTTCCCAAACGATAGTAAAATCCTCTTTTATTTGGGTAAAAAAGGAGATTTTATCCATTATTCTCCTTTTTTGGGGAGATTTTCAGGTAGTTGTTATCGTGCAAAAGCATACGGAGAATCTCTAAGAGCTTTTCTTTTTCTTTACATCTGCTTTGTGCGATGAGCTGTTTGAGATTGGCTTGGATCTCGTTGATATCGTAGTCCATATCATAGAGGATATCGAGGATACTCTGGGACTCCACCATATTCTCCAATTTGTAGCCATTTTCGTCGAAATGGACCGTCACCTCCGTTGGATGGGTGAAGAGATTGTGTTTCATCCCAAGGATCTCTTGATACGCACCCACCAAGAAAAATCCCAAAAAGTACTCCTCTTTGCTCAGATCCACATCGTGCAAAAAGAGAGGGTAATCCACGTTGAAGTCGATCTCCCCATCGCTATCGCAAGTGATGTCCCATAGTGAGGCGCTGCGGGTGGGGCGTTGATCAAGGCGATCGAGGGGCATGACGGGAAAGCGCTGCCCAAGTCCCCAAAAGTCCGGTAGACTTTGGAATAAAGAGAAGTTGAGCAAGTAGCGCTCCTGGACTCTATCTTGGATCTTTTTAAGCTCGAAGCGGTCTTTATCCTTTGTGAGTTCGATCGCCTTTTTAATGATGAGGTGTACAAGTATTTCGGTATTGCTCCTATCTTGCAAGTCGATATATCCAAGATCAAAAAGGGTAAGAAGCGACTCCATATGATCTAGTGAGTCGTGGAAATACTCAATGGCGTTGGAGGGATTGATCGTCTTATAAAGATCATAGAGTTCTTGGATGAGGGGGGGATTGTTTTTTTTGAGCCGTAAACCTTTTTCCGTGTACTCTTGGCTAAAGAGTTCCAAAACGGGAGTGATCAGTACGGCGTGGCTGGCAGCGATGAAGCGGCCCGATTCGGTAAAGATATTTGGCTCTTGGACACCTTTTTGAGTAGCGATCTCTTTGAGCAAGAAGACTACGTCGTTGGTAAACTCGGTGATGGTATAGTTGCGGTTGTGAATATGTTCGTGCTGGGAGTACTCTACGGCCAATCCGCCGCCTAAGTTGATGTTGTTGAGATTTTTAGCTCCCATCTTTTTGAGTTCGGCGTAGATATTGCCAGCCTCTCGAAGCGCCTTTTTGACCGGGTTGATCTGGCTGATCTGGCTGCCGATATGGAAATGGATCATAGTGAATTTATCTATAAGATCGTGTTTTTTGAGCAGCTCCACAGCTTCGAGTAGCTCGGTGGAAGTTAGGCCAAATTTGGAGTTAATCCCGCCACTTTTGGCCCAGATACCAATTCCAGAGCTATGGAGTCGAATACGAAGCCCTATGTTTGGAATTGGGTCTTTATACTCTTTGGCTGCTTCGATAATGTTGTGCAGCTCTCCAAGCCCCTCGATCGTTAGTGTTGTATCATATCCCATTTTAGCGGCGATAAAGCCAAGGGTGATCATCCCTTTGTCTTTGAAGCCGTTAACGGTGATGGGGGCGTTTTGATTATTGTAGGCCATAGCGATGATGAGCTCGGCCTTGCTGCCAGCTTCTAGGCCGTAGTTGTACTTTTTGCCAATTGTAGTGAGGCTGGAGACAAAGTTGGGAAACTGGTTGACTTTAAGAGGAAAGACGGCATGAAAGCGCCCTTTGTAATCAAAGCTCTTAATAGCTCGGTTAAACTGACCAAAAAGGGTATCTATTTGCTTATTGATCAAATGGGGAAAACGCAAAAGAATGGGGCCTCTAATTCCTGTGGCTCTGATTTTTTGAGCGATTTCTAGGAGAGAGGGCTTGGAGGCATGGTTAATCTTGACGAGACCCTTTTCGATGATAAAATCGTCGTTGGACCAGATATGAATGCCGTAGTCGTTCACTCCAGCTCCAAAAAATGGGAAATGTGGATGGAGCGTTCCCTTTTTTGCTCCAAATCCTTAAGCCAGATAGTACCTTTTTGCAGCTCCTCCTCACCGATGATGGCGGCGTATCTGGCATTATGACGATCGGCGCTTTTGAGGTGGGCTTTGAGGCTTTTGGGTTTGTACTCGAGGAAGACTTTGGTAGTTTTGCGTTTTTTGGTGGCTAGATCGAAAGCGAGATCCAAAGCTTCAGGATCCAGGACTCCCATATAGATCCCCTCTCTTGGCGCTCTTTGATCTGGTAAAAGATCTAAAATCCGTTCGATCCCGATGGCAAAACCTACGGCAGGGGTTGGTTTACCACCTAATAGTTCTACAAGATTATCGTATCGCCCCCCTCCTGCTACGGCGTTTTGGGCTCCAAGATCGGTACTGATAAATTCAAAAGCCGTACGGGTGTAATAGTCCAGTCCTCGCACTAGGTGCTCGTCGATCTCGAAATCCACCTCTTCATTTCGCAAAAGCTCTTGTAATTTGTCAAATTCGCTTTGGCACTCATCACATAGATGCTCTAAAAGCTTTGGAGCCTCTTTGTAGATCTCTTGGCAGTGGGGATTTTTGCAATCGAGTGTACGGATAGGATTGAGTTCGCGCCTGCGCTTGCAGTCTTCACATATATCCTCGTGACTTTGCAAGAACTCTATTAGCTTTTGGCGATAGGGGGGCAAGCAGGTGGGACATCCCAAGGAGTTTATCTTGAGGGTATGGCCGATCTCGAAGTGATCTAATATCTCTTTGGCCAATAGTATAATCGCCGCATCCTCATAGACGCTTGGTTCTCCAAAGCTCTCTACGCCAAATTGATGAAATTGGCGAAAACGTCCCTTTTGCGGTCGCTCGTAACGAAACATCGGGCCATAGTAGAAAAATCGGTGTATACCCCCTTTTTTGTCCAGTTTATGCTCAATGAAGCTTCTGACGACTGAAGCGGTGCCCTCTGGACGTAAAACTACGTCGTTGCCTCCTTTGTCAACAAACTGGTACATCTCTTTGCCTACAATATCGCTGCTCTCTCCTACGCTCCGCCTAAAGAGCGCAGTCTCTTCCAATAGGGGCGTTTCTATATATTCAAAGCCGTAATTCTGGGCCACTTTGGAGGCTTCTTGGATAAATTGCAAATATGTACGACTCAAAGGCGGGAGGATATCTTTCATTCCGCGCAGTGCTTTAATGCTCATCGATCTCCTTTACAAATTCTACGATGTCATGCAAAATTTTTTGTTTGGGCAGCGAAGCATCCACGATAAGATAGGGGTAAGAAGATTCTTCGATCAGTCGTTTCATAATATTTTGGACCTCAAGCAAGTACTCTATACCCCGTTGTTCTATCGTATCGAGCTCTTTAGAAGAGATACGGCGTAAGAGCTCTTGTGGGGAGAGGAGCAAGAGTACGATCCCATCGGGTTTGATTCCTTGCATCGCCAACTCATTGAGCTCTTGGAGTTTTGGAATAGGAAGAGCGCTTTTGATATGGGCATAGGCGATACCGGAGATAAAGCCTCTATCGCTAAATATGCGTTTGCGTTTATGGATATTTGGTTTGATGAGCTTTTGGATATGTTCGGCCCTATCCGCTAAAAAAAGAAAAATTTCGGCCAGCGTCGAGGGAGTATCTTGTAGCACCAACTCCTTAATTTTTTGCCCAAGAGGAGTTCCCCCCGGCTCTTTAGTAAAGATAGCCTCTGTAAATTTTTGCCTTAGTAGTTCTATTTGAGTGCTTTTGCCCGCTGTATCCACTCCTTCTAAGATGATGTACATCAGCAACGCTCCAGTAGTGCTAAGATCTCTTTAGGGACTAAATGGGAGACGTCGCCGCGGTATTTAAGGATGGCTCGTACTACCGAGGAGCTGATAAAAGCGTTAGAGAGGCTGGGCATAAGATAAAGGGTCTCTATGGAGCTCTCAAGCGATTGGTTGGCATAACCCATCTGCAGCTCATACTCAAAATCGCTTACGGCCCGAAGACCTCGGATGATGATGGAGGCTTTTTGCTCTTTGCAAAAGTTAACAAGCAGCGTATCAAAAGATTTGATCGTGACGTTTGGCATATTTTTCGTCGCTCTTTTGGCCATCTCCACTCTGGTGGCAAGATCAAACATCGGCCCTTTTTCTTTGGATACGGCTACGGCTACGATCACTTGATCAAAGATTTTGGCGGCTCTAGTAATAATATCCATATGGCCGTTGGTAATGGGGTCAAAAGTCCCCGGATAGATTACTTTTCTCTTCATCCCCATCTTTTATAAAGATTATGCTCGATGCCAAGTAGATCAAACCACTTTCCTATGATAAAGTCCTCCATCTCCTCAATACTCTTTGGCTCGCTGTAATATCCCAAAACAGGTGGCGCTATTATAACATTTAATTGAGAAAGCTTGCTCATATGCTCAAGAGCTATCGGACTAAAAGGAAGTTCTCTGGGGGCTAGTAAAAGAGTTTTCCTCTCTTTTATTAGTACGCTGGCAGCTCTTGTGGCAAGATTGTCGGCTATGCCCAAAGCTATTTTGGCTAAAGTATTCATCGAACAAGGAGCCACTATCATCGCATCTACCCCAAAACTTCCGCTAGCGGGTCCTTCCCAAATAGCTTCATCTTCTAAAATATGGTATTCTTTATCGAGCACTATTTTGGCGTGATCTGTGAGAATGAGATATTTTTGAATATAAGAAGGGAGTTTTTGATAGGCTTTGAGTCCAAGCTGAACACCGCTGGCTCCGCTGAGGGCTATGACTACTTTCAATTTTATCGCTTTTTTTGATCTTTTTTCATATAATTATAACGAAAAAGGAGGAGCGGTTGCGCATCAATCAGTACAGCGTCTCGGTAATGGAGATAATGATCGAGGATGAAGAGGAGTTCTTACGATTTGTTAGACCAAAACTTCCTCTATTAAAAGGCTATTTGCTCAATCTCAAAGGTGATGTGACGCCAAGGATAGAAGATTTTTTACAAGCTCATGGGTTGCAATATATCAAAAATACCGAAATTTCTACGATACGGCACGCAAAAAAGAGCAAAAATAGCGTGGAGGTGTACGATAGAGTAATCCGAAGCGGAGAAGAAATTAGTACGCACAATAGCGTTATATGTCTGCGTAAGGTCAACGACAGCGCTTTGATTCGCACCGTATCTAATTTTATTGCCCTAGGACGCGTAGACGGTACGATTGAGGCCAACGGCGATTTCCTTATTTTTAAAAAGGGTCCTAAAGGTAAGATTATTTTTCACAATATGATCTTGGAGGATCTTGAAGAGGGAAAAGTGTATAAAATTCATCTTGAAAACAATGAAATCATCATCGAAGAGATAAAGGAAGAAAATGGGAATAATATTTTCGATAATTAGTGGTAAAGGAGGCGTGGGTAAAACCACAACCGCTGCAAATTTGGCGATCGGTACGGCAATGCAGGGTAAAAAGACGGTGGTAGTGGATTTTGATATTGGACAAAGAAATCTCGATATGATATTGGGATTAGAAAACCGGGTAGTATATGACATTACTCACGTAATGGATGGCGATGTGCGATTGCGTCAGGCGTTGATCCCTTTTAAAAAGAATGAAAATCTCTACTTTTTGGCCGCTTCTCAGACAAAGGATAAGACGGTTTTGAGTAAAGAGAAAGTAGAAAAAGTTTTAAGTGAGCTTAAAAAAGAGTTTGAATATATTTTCATCGATGCGCCAGCGGGGATTGAGAGCGGTTTTGAGCACGCAGTCTATTTTGCCGATGCCGTGATCGTAGTAGTCAATCCTGAGGTCTCTTCCATTCGAGACTCTGATAGGGCGATAGGTATCGTTGATGCAAAGAGTAAGAAAAGTCAAGAGGGCAAGCGGGTGGCTAAATATCTTATCATCAATCGCATAAATCCCGATTTGGTTCAAAAAGGGGAGATGCTCTCAAGTGAGGATATTTTGGATATTTTAGAGATCGATCTGCTGGGTAAAGTGCCCGAGGATCAGATCATCATTGAAGCCTCCAATACGGGACATCCGGTTATTTTGAATGAAAAGAGCGAGGCTGGTAGAGCGTTTGAGCGGATTAGTAGGCGTTTGTGTGGGGAAGAGGTGCCTTTTGTGGATATAGAGTCTGTTAAACATAGCGGACTTTTAAAATCTATTAAAAAGATGTTTCAATGAGTCTTTTTGGTTCTTTTAAGAAGAAAAAGAGTGCCCAAAGGGCAAAGGATAGGTTAAACGTGGCTATAACATTGGATAGGGATAGCAATCTTTATCCCTATTTGGACGAGTTAAAAATAGAGATTATGCAAATTGTTCAAAAATATAGCAAGATAAGAGACGTACGGATCAATAAAGAAAAGGTTGATGATCAAGATATTTTAGATATCGAGATAGTACTAGAAGAGAGTACAAAGACATAAAGTGGAGCGGGAGACGGGATTCGAACCCGCGACCCCCACCTTGGCAAGGTGGTGCTCTAGCCCCTGAGCTACTCCCGCACAGTGGTACCGGGGGTGGGACTCGAACCCACACGGGCAAATGCCCACGAGATTTTGAGTCTCGCGTGTCTACCAGTTTCACCACCCCGGCGACTGGATTGAAATTATAAAGGATTTAAACTTAAAATAAGATAAATAAAATTTGTACTCTGGAGAGTATATGAGATATTTGTTGCTATTTTTTTTGCTGCTTCATACACTTTTAGCTGAGCAAAGAGCTTTTATCTGGGTAGACGATGAGGATTATTGTCCAGCGATCTATAAAGACGCCAAAGGTCGGCCTGCTGGGATTTTTAACGATATTTTGACGGAGGCTTTTAAACGCTTAGGTATCAAATTAAAAAAAGAGGTTTATCCGTGGAAACGGGCGCAAAGACTTGTTTTGAAAAAAAAAGCCGATGGAATGGTAACGGTCTATACAAAGCAAAGGGCACACTCTTTGATAGCCAGTAAACCCATATGGCATATCAAAGAGACCATATTTTTTCGTCGGGATAATCCCAAGGCGTGCACAATATTAAAAATTAACTCTTTTGAGGATATGAAAAATTTGACCCTTGTGGAGACAATGGGCTCTGGCTGGGCGCGAGAGCAGTATGCAAAGCATGGTATTAAGCATGTGGTATGGGTTCCTACTATCGATAGTGCTTTTAATCTTTTGGCCAAAGGACGGGTGGATGCATATATGATGTTTGATCTTAACGCCTATACCATTTTGATGAGGAAACAAGAGATTGACGAGAGTCCGTTGGCCAAAGAGTTTCAACAAATAGTTGCTATCGCTCCAACTTTTGCCTCTTTACCCTTTTGTCTTCTTGTACGCAAGGATTCGCCGTACGCCAAAATAATGCAACGTTTTAATAAAGTCATTGAAGAGATGAGAAAAGATGGCACCTATAAGCGTATAAAATTGAAGTATTTGGGTGCCGCCCCTATGCTTTGTGGTCATAGCAGGTAAGAAATAGTCTAGAAATGACGAGGTTGCTTTGAAAAAAGTAGTTAAAATATTTAGGAGTACAATAGCAAAACGCTTTGCCTTTCGGGTTGTAACACTCTCGTTTATCGTAGCGATTTTCCTCTCTTTGTTTGTTATTTATAAAAGTTATCAAGAAAATATCGCTGTTTTGCGTAAAGATCTCGTACAAATCGAACAATCTATCAAAAGCTCTCTTTCGTATAATCTTTGGATTATGAATATGGAAGCCCTAAAAATTTTATTGAGAGATCTACTGCTTAACAAATATATTGTTTATGGAGCTTTATATGATGAGGATGGCAATATTTTATTGCAAAAAGGAAAAAGGATTGATACAAAGTACGCCATTGTGCGAGAGATCCCCCTTTATCATCAACTCGAGGGTAAAAAAAATATCTATCTTGGTACATTGGTCTATATAGCTACTACCAAACCCATATATCTTCATTTCAAAGATTCCGCTTTACGTATAGTTGCTTTGATCGTTGTTTTCTTTTTGTTTATGAGTATACTTATTCTTGTAATATATTGGGACTCTACCGTCTCTTATCTTTTGGCCATTCAAGAGTATACGGATAAATTGCGCCTTGGCGGATATAAAAAAAGAGAATTACCAAATTTGCGACTTAAAGATTCTTCTATCCACAAAAAAGATGAGTTTGAGCATCTGGTCGATACGATAAATGAGATGCGTCAAGAGATTCTTGACAACTATGAAAAGCTGGAGTTCCAATCTTTGCACGACGCACTCACAGGGTTGCCAAATAGACGATGGATTAAAAGACGCTTAGAAGAGCTTGTAACACAGCAGAAAAGAAGACCCTACTATGGTGTGATATTTTATTTGGATTTAGATCAGTTTAAATTGGTCAACGACTCTTTAGGGCACAGCATAGGTGATAGGATACTTGTGGAGATATCTTCACGATTGCGGCGTCTGTGCGGGCAAAAGTGTACACCGGCTCGTATATCTGGAGATGAGTTTTTGTTGATATGCGACAAAAAGTTTTTTGATAAAGAGAGAGTAAAAAAAGTAGCTTTTCGATTTGCTCGTAAAATTTTGGAAAAAATAAGCTTACCAATTGAGATAGAGCACGACTTGATTAAAATGACAGGAAGCGTGGGGATAGCTATTTTAGGTCCTGAATCTGATGCCGAAATTATTATCAAACAAGCCGACAATGCTTTGTATCATGCAAAGGAAAAAGGTCGCAATCAAGTAGCGATCTTTGAGCCAAATATGCAAAAAGTAACAGATAGGCGTTTAAAAATCGAACAGTTAATCGATATTGCGATGCAAAAAGATCTTTTTTTTATTCAATATCAGCCAAAGTTTGACGCGCATGGCGTGATACATTCGGCAGAATCGCTTGTACGCTTGCGAGACGAAAAGGGTAATATCGTATCTCCGGGGGAGTTTATTCCAGTAGCTGAAGAGAGTGGATTGATAGTCAAACTTGGGGATATAGTTTTTCAAAAGGTTTTTAATTTTATACGCCATCACCAAGCTCTGCTTAAGCAAAGCTCTATAAAAACCGTTGCGATCAACGTCTCTCCTACCCAATACTCCTCTGTTGGTTTTGTAGATAGAGTGATCGCTTTTGCCAAGGAGTATGAGATAGACCCCTCTTTTATCATTTTGGAGATCACAGAAGAGGTGGTGGCTGGGAGTAGGGATCAAGTACTTGATGTAATGAGAAGACTCAAAAAAGAGGGATTTAGGTTTTCTATTGATGATTTTGGTACGGGCTACTCCTCTTTGCAATATATCAAAAATTTTCCTCTTGACGAATTAAAAATCGATAAATCTTTCATTAACGATGTGTTGGTGGATGAAAAGGTTATGGCAATCGTAAAAACAATTATCGATATGGCTCATAACCTCAAACTCTATGTTACGGCAGAAGGGGTAGAGACACAAGAGCAATTTGAAGTTTTATATCATTATGGATGCGATCTCTTTCAAGGTTTTTTCTTTTCCAAACCTTTGGATGAGGAGAAATTTATACAAAAATTGCTATAGCGAAGCTCCTTTTTTGGAGCCTCATATTTTTAGTGTGAAGCCACCGCCTCTTTGAGTTTCTTGCCCACTTTAAATTTAACTACTTTCCCAGCCGGTATTTTGACCACCCTCTCCGTACCCGGAACTTTTGCCTCCCTCTCTGCTCGTATACTGGTCGTAAATGCTCCAAATCCTATAAAAGAGACATCTTCTCCATTTTTAAGGGCTTGAGTAATAACTTCTAATGCCGTATCTATAACTTTTTGTACATCTTTTTTAGAAAGTCCGGACTTTTGTGCAACAGCTTGGATAAACTCCGCTTTTTTCATCATTATATCCTTGTTATTAACATTTGTTACGCAAATTATTCTACAA
>JALWCE010000113.1:0-1644 GCA_027036935.1 Nitratiruptor sp.
CAATAATTGCTCCTCCTCTATGAATAATACCCGCCACATCCTTATAATTTGCTTTTATTATTTTCCCATCAATAAGTCCCTCTAATCCATCACAGATAAAAAAAGGAATATGGTCTAATTCAAAGCATAATTCTACAAAACGCTTAATAGCTGGATTCATACCTGGCGCATCCCCACCACTTCCCATGATGGCTATTTTCATGGGATCTCCTTATCTTATATTTTTAACTAAATTTATCATAATCTCCATATCAAAGAGATTATATTGAAGTTGAGTATTAAAAAAGAGATAAGAGACCTTTTAGAGGTCTCTTTCTATCTCCTTGGCAAAGGTACCAAAATAGATCTCTTTGAGCCGATCCATTGGCATATCGATTTCACAAAGCTGGAATCTTTCACCTCCTATCGTACCTAGAGGTATGGCATGGATACCAATCTCATTTGCGAGCTCCTCTAGAGCATGCATATTTTTAGGATCTATTTCCACCAAAGCTCGGCTAAAGGTCTCACTGAAAATTTCTCGGCTATCTTCAAAGCAGAAATTGCCCAAAAATCCTTTGTCACCTACTGCCGCCATTTTGGCCAAAGCGATGGCGATACCACCCACTCCCACATCTTTAGCAGCTTTGAGCAGTCCTCGCTTGTTGGCTTCAATCACGAAATCCCATAACTTTTTCTCTTTATTATAGTCGATCTTTGGCAGCTCTCCGGCCACCTTACCAAAGAGCTCTTTGAGATACAAGCTGCCTCCAAACTCTTTCTCAGTATCACCGATGATGTAGACCACATCGTTTACCTCTTGAAAAGTGGAGGGCAAAAATTTACTGGCATCATCTATCACCCCGACCATGGCGATAGTAGGTGTTGGATAGACGCTTTGGCCATTGGTCTCGTTGTAGAGTGAGACGTTGCCGCTCACCACCGGGGTATTGAGCGCTTTGCACGCCTCTTTTATCCCCTCCGTCCCTTGGGCGAACTGCCACATCACTTCAGGATTTTCCGGATTGCCGTAATTGAGGCAGTCGGTGATAGCCAGAGGCTTCGCCCCACTCATCGCCACATTCCGCCCGGCAGCCATCACAGCCGCCGCAGCTCCACCTTTGGGATCGATATAGCACTGTCTTGGGTTGCATTTGCTGCTCATTGCGATTCCCACACCTGTCTCTTTGACCCGGATGACACTAGCATCCAAAGACCCTGGATGTTTGATGGTGTTTGTCTGCACCATGGAGTCGTACTGCTCATAGACCCACGCCTTGTTGACCACTTCCAAAGAGCCCAGCAATTTCTCGAAAGCCTCTTGGTTATCCACATGGGGGACGGTATCGATGCTGGTCTCTTTGATGTAGTCCAGATACTCTGGGCGCTTGGTGGGACGATCGAGCTCTGGAGCCTCCTCGCTCACAGGAGCCACCGGTACTTCCGCCACTTTCTCGCCGTGCCAATAGAGCTCCATCACCCCAGTATCGGTCACTTCGCCGATGATCTCGGCATCCAAATCCCATTTGTGAAAGATCTCGAGCACTTTGTCTTCCGTCCCTTTTTTGGCGCAGATGAGCATACGCTCTTGAGACTCACTAAGCATCAGCTCATACGGAGTCATACCCTCTTCTCGCATAGGCACACGATCCAGCCAGAGCCTCA
>JALWCE010000113.1:1654-2302 GCA_027036935.1 Nitratiruptor sp.
CCTACTACATAGTCGGTCTTAAAAAGCTCCAGGCAGGCTTCCAACAGCAGCTTTTCGGTAAAGGGATCGCCTACTTGGACCGTCGGGCGCAGCTTCTTGGTCTCTTCGGTGAAACTATCACTACTCATCACAGCTCCTCCAAGGCCATCTCGTCCAGTTTTGGAGCCCACATAGATCACCGGATTACCCACCCCCTCAGCTCTGCCATAAAAGATCTCATCCTTTTTACAGGTTCCAAGGCTAAAGGCGTTGACCAAGATATTGCCGTTGTAGCATGACTCAAAACTCATCTCGCCGCCAATCGTGGGCACACCTACGCAGTTGCCATATCCTCCAATACCTGCCACCACGCCTCGCACCAAGTAGCGCTGATGGGCTCCCGTCTCGTCATCTCTTTGCACATCCCCAAATCGTAGGGCATTGAGATTGGCCACTGGGCGAGCTCCCATGGTAAAGACATCCCTGAGAATTCCCCCCACTCCCGTCGCCGCTCCTTGGTAGGGTTCGATGTAGCTGGGATGGTTGTGGCTCTCCATCTTGAAAACCGCTGCCATATCACCACCGATATCGATCACACCAGCATTCTCTCCCGGTCCTTGGATCACCCATGGTGCTTCGGTGGGAAAGCCTTTGAGATACTTTTTGCTC
>JALWCE010000114.1 GCA_027036935.1 Nitratiruptor sp.
GAGGTTCCCTTTCGGGGCAGCTTTGGGCTCTACTGGCTCGCTTCGGAGCTCTATTTGCTCATCAGCCTCTCTATTGGTCTTTTGGTCTCCATCATCACCAACCGCCAGATCGTAGCGGTGGTGCTCACGCTCATCATCACCATCATCCCCGGATTTTTATACTCTGGGATGCTGATGCCCATCTCCGCCATGGTTGGCGAATCCTACATCGAAGCCCATATCTTTCCCGTGATGTACTACAACCATATCATCTACGACACCTTTCTCATCGGCCAGGGGCTGGAGTCTATGAAAAATATCCTCTATCTTGCCATCCTAGCCGGCTATGGAGCCTTGCTTTTGCTCATAGGATCGCTGCTTTTGAAAAAGGAGCTGGGATGAGGACCTTTTGGAGCATTTTGGCCAAAGAGTTTTTATCCTTTCTTCGCTCGTGGGGACTGGTGGCGGTGGTGCTCTACTCCTTTACCCTCGATGTCTATATCGCCGGTAAAGGGATCGAAGTAAAACCGAGAAACGTGAGTGTAGGCTACGTAATCGAGGGAGGTGGCCTCTTGCCGCAAAAGATTCTTTCGCATCTGCACGCTCCCGAGTTTCAAAAACCCAGGTGGTTTTCTAGCCAAAAGGAGCTGCAAAAGGCGATCTTTAACAAAGAGATCCTCGTAGGGCTCATCTTTGGGCACGATTTTGAGAAAAATATCGCCGGCCACAAGGGTGCGAAGCTTGATGTGCTGCTCGATGCCACCGCCGCCAGCCAAGCCTATATCACTCTAGTCTATTTGCAAAATACGCTGCTACGACTAGAAAATATCCATATCCCCCTCAAGCTCAAAATCCACAAACTCTTCAACCAAAACGCCGATTCGCATATGTTCATCTCCTTTGCCGAGATGCTCTCGGTCATCACAATGATCGGTATCATCCTCACAGCCGCCGTCTTCGTCAAAGAAAAGGAGGATGGCACTTGGGATATTATGCTCCTCATGCCGGTGGACAGCCGCCTGGTGATCTTGGCCAAAGCCACGAGCCAGATCGCCATTGTCATGGGAGGGATCCTCATCTGTGTGGGTTTCGTGCTCCTTAACGTCTTCCATGTACCCATCAACGGCTCTTTTTGGGCTTTTATGCTCCTTAGCCTCCTCTACGCTTTTACTATCGCTGGCATCGGCCTTTTTATCGCCGCGGCTTCTCATACCATCATGGAGGTGGCCCAGCTCTCCGTACTTATCATGATGCCGCTCATCTTCCTCAGCGGAGCCTGGACGCCCATTTACTCCATGCACCCCATCCTCCAAAAGCTTTCGCTGATCTCACCACTGCGCTACTATATCGAGGGGAGCGAGAGCATCTTTTTTAGAGGTACGGGATGGATGGATCTGTATCCCTACTTTATCGGTGTGAGCGTATTGGGCATTTTGACTTTTTGGTATGGATATCGAAAAATCGGAAGACTTTTTTAAAAATTATTGGCGTATAATATGAGCAAGACAACAAAGGAGAGAGCAATGCGATGGCATTATGAGGAGATCGATTATCACCAAATCGACAAACAAAAGGTGATAGATCAAGATTTCTTGTTCTATCTTATCACTAGCGCCTCTTTCATAGAAATCACATCAGATGTGTACGAAAAAAATCTCGCCACTTTCTATCAGGATAATCCCAAAGTAGTGGAATGGCTTCAAAGGGTATGGGAGCCAGAAGAGCTTCAGCACGGCAAAGCCCTCAAAAAGTATGTCCAAACGGTCTGGAGCGACTTTGACTGGGAGGAGGCGTATGAGCGGTTTAAAAAAGAGTATCTGCCCCACTGTACACTTGATGAGTTCCAACCCACAAAGGCTAAAGAGATGCTAGCCCGTATGGTAGTGGAGACCGGGACCAGCACCTTTTATAGAGCGGTAGAGCGCTTTAGCGAAGATCTGAAAGAGCCGATCCTAGCCCAGATATCTCACAACATCTCCAAAGACGAAGTCTACCATTATGATCAATTTTACGATACCTATGAATATTACAACGCCACGGAAAAACTTGGCAAAAACGAGATCGTCAAAGTGATCTACGATCGGCTTAAGATGGTGGATGGGGAAGATGCGCGCATCGCGTATAAAGCGATCTATGAGACCCTCCACGATACCCCTTTTGAGGATCGATACTATGAGGAGCATAAAAAAGGAGTTTCCAAATTCGCCAAGAAATACTATCCTTACAATATGGCTATCAAAATGCTCCTCAAGCCCCTCAATCTCAATAAAACGGTGGAAAAAGCGAGTGTCCCCATCATTCGAGGAGCGTTAAAAGTGTTGGGGATATAAGCATTGCTTGAGGATATAGCCCATCTTCTCGTCGAATTTGCCGACAGTGCCGGTTATCTTGGGGTCTATTTGTATATGTTGCTAGTGGGCACTTTCATCCCCGTACCCAGTGAAATCCTCCTCATCCCCTCGGGTTACCTCGCTTCGATGGGGCAAAAGAGCTTTTTATTATTACTTCTTAGCGGCGCACTGGGAAGTTTAAGCGGCGCGCTCATCAATTACCATTTGGCCAAGTGGCTGGTACGGCGCTTTCGTCATAAACCCATCGTCCAAAAGACAATCCACTTTTTCCAGCGCCACGGCAAAATCTCAGTCTTTTTAGCCCCCCTCACCCCCGGCCTTGGGCAATACATCTCCATACCCGCGGGCATATCCCACATGCCCCTTCGTATCTTCATCCCCCTCACTTTCTTGGCAAATCTCATATGGGTGGGCTTTATGCTGCTTATTGGCTACATTTTTGGTGAGGGCTCCAAAGCCCATAGCGCAGCGGCGTGGTTTAGCCTTTTACTTTTGGGCTTTGTGATACTTTCAGTAAGCGTGTATGTGTGGCGAGAGATGAGAAGAGAAAGTTAATCAATCCCATAGAGAATCTCCAAACAATACTTAAAATGACCTTAAAGTTCCTCGAAGGAACTTGTTTCAAATCCCATAGGGCATGTTCAAACTCCTTTTGTACTCTCACTGCCTCTCGTACATTCTCGTTTCAAATCCCATAGGGTATGTTCAAACAGGGGATACAGCATAAGCTACTTTCCAGCCTTTGGTCCGGTTTCAAATCCCATAGGGTATGTTCAAACGGGAGATAATCGTAGATGGTAAACCTATCTGGAAATTGTTTCAAATCCCATAGGGTATGTTCAAACAGCACAAGATCGCCCATATTAGGGCATATTTTGTATGTTTGATGAAAATATTATACCTTAAAACGAGCTGATTTGCAAATTTTTAGAATTGAAAATAGCCTGTTTAGGGCACTTTCAAAAACTTAAGAAGAGCTTTATTGAGGTTTGCTCTGCAAAAAGGGCTCATAGGGTTCATACTCACAGATACAGCGTTTGAGATGATTCACCTCTCGTCTGATGATTTGACGCCATGTAAGCCTTTGCTCTCCTACTTTAATCTGTTGGGTGAGTTTTTCTATCATCGCCATTTCGATAGTTTTGATCGCCTCTTTGGCAAATCGGATACGACCCGCGTCGACTTGGAACGATCTGGCAGTTATCTGCTCTCGATTGAGCAGTGTAAAGATGAGATTGTCTCCAATGATCGGCTTGAAAATCTCGGCGATATCGAGATGCAAACTAAGCGCTCTATAGTTTGGTTCATGCAAAAATCCGATTCTTGGATCGAGCTCGGTTTTATAGATTTCACTGAGCACCACATTGTAGATGCGAGTATTGACATACGAGATCAGTGCGTTGATCTTGTCTGCCGGGGGGCGTTTAGTACGGATAGTAAACTTGAAGCTTCGCTGGTTTTTGATAATTTTGTTCCAGGCTTGGTAATAGCTCTTTTTAAAGCTCCCCTCCACAGCCATTACCTCAGCAATACTCCTTGCTTTCTCCAAAGCTTCAAGATAGGGTTTTTCATCAAACTCCACACCTCTTTTGTAACAGTTGTAGGCTCCGTTTTTAATCTGCCCCTTTGTCAAAGCCTTTGCGATATAAAGGCGCATCTTCAGATCATCAAAGGCACGCACCTGCTGCAAGAGCACAAAGCCGCTTTTATTGACGCTGTTTGGGGTATTGGGATAGAAGTTACCGCGAAAACTTTGATAAGGGCTAAAAAAGTGGAGCAAGATATTGTTGTCGGCTAAAAAGGCTAGGGTATAGCTATCGATTTCCACTTTGGCCAAGATATAGATCTCGTCGATGGCATTGATGGGAAGTATCTTGGTCTTTTCTACTTTGCCCTCTTCATCGTAGCGATCGAAGAAGAGATTGTTGTCTTGGCGTCTGAGTCTGCCGGGCGAGAGGATAAAGTGGGTGCGATCGCTCTTTTGCATAGCCATCCTAACTAAAGAGATTTTCGTTTTTGTCGATGCCAATCACATCTTTGCGCGAATAGCTAGGCTTGTCGAACTCATAGATGATGATGGAATCGAGGGCATCTTGTACCGCCCTTTTGAGCTCGGCCTTGAGCTTTTTGAGATCGCTTGGGCGGATCTCTCCCTCAAAGACAGAGTACTGTACCCGCGGCAGATACTTCTCCACCGCTTTTCTGATACGGCGGGAGTTGTCTTTTTCTTTCTCTGCGATATCATAGAAGAGTATCACATACATCACACACCTCAATAGCAGTAGTCGCGATAGCCGCACTTTTTGCAAAAGGGTATCTTTTGGGGCTTTGGCGGCTTGGGTGCGGCGAGGAAGTGCCGCATCTCGTGGAGTAACTCTTCCATTTTTTGCATATTCTCTTCATTTCCATTCACATAGAGCACCTTTTTGCCGCTGATCACTTTACCCTCGATAAAGCGCAGCTTCAAACTTTTTTTAAGTAGATAGATATAAAAAAGTAGCTGCATCTTGGCACCCTCTGGGTTTTTGAGGCTCTTTTTGTATTCGGTGATGAGATAGTGCCCTTTGCGCTTCTCCACCTTATCGATCTTTAGATATCCAAAGCCAAAGTCTGGAAGCTGCTCCTCTTTGATCTGGGCCAACGCTTTGCCCATCAAGATATTCTCATCCTCCTGGTCAGCTGCAATTTTATGGGCATAGAGCCAAGCCTCCCGCTTGCAGGTAACATAGTAGTGCACCGTCGTGCCCGTGATGAGATCAAGCTCTAATTCCATCCTAGCTCCTACTCAAAAGCATCCAAAAGCTCGCGCTCCTCTGAAATGAGAAAGCCCCGTTTAGGATCGTAGACGCCATCGATATTTTTGATGTAGTAGAGTCCAAAAACTTCGCTTTTTGGGACATTGATCCCTAAGCTTTGGAGATCTTTTTCTTTGATATTGAGAATAGAGGATGCTAAAGCCTTGAGTCGCCGCTCTTTGTAGCTTTTGAGCGCCCATCTATCCAATATTTTAGCTTGTTCAAAATAGCGCTCCTCTTCCTCTTTGAGATCTATCCCCAGTACCACCGAATGCGTAAAGCTCGCCTCCTCCTTAAAAAGTTCTCGCACCGCCGTACCGATCTGAGCAAAATCAAACTTTTTAATATATTCTCCAATACGATGTCTATCGCTTAACCGCACATCAAGAGAGGCGAAAAAATCCTCTATATCCTCTAAAATATCCTGCTCTTGGATCGTTTCGCCCCTTTGGAGCCTATTGAGCAAATAGCGCCTCGTAGCATCCATAAGAACCTTGTCATATATCTCGTAATCCAAAGTATCAAAAATAAAGAGCGTGGCTTGCTCTTTTTTACCTTCTCGATTGACCCTACCGGCCGTTTGGATAATGGAGCTAAGAGGTGCAAGCTCTCGCAAGCCTACGTCAAAATCGAGATCCACACCCGCCTCGATCACTTGCGTGCAGATGAGGATTTTGCCTCTGACTTGATTGGAATTTGGCTCACAAAGTCTATCGAGGATAGCCTCTCTATCGCAAGGAAGCATATAAGAGTTGAGCAAAAAAAGCGTATCGCCCTCAAGGGGGGATAATAGCCGTTTGTAAAGAAGCTTGGAATTTTTGATGGTATTGAGGATGCATACGACCGACTTGCCCTCTCTAGCCAAATTGACGATATTCTTGGCAAGCGCTGTGATTTTTGTCTTTGTCTCCTCTTTTGGTACATCGAGCCAGCTGAGTTTATAGCGATTTTTTTGGGCATAGAGCTCTTTTTTGGGAGCCAATTCCACAGCCTCTTTGGTAATGATAGGCATTGTAGCGCTCATAAGCACAAAGACGCTATCAATCCTTTTTGCCAAGAGAGGCAAAAGGGGCTGTAAAATTTTCCATAGTTCAAAGGGAATCGCTTGTACCTCATCGAGGATGATAACGGCGTTGTGCAAGCTTTGGAATTTGATATTGTCGCTATTGGCATCACTCAAAAGGGCGAAAAAGAGCTGATAGAAGGTACTGAGGATAAAGGGCTCCGCCCAGCTCTCTACGAGATATTTGATGCGATCATAATCGTTTAAACGCTCTTCATCCGTGGCAAATTCTACTTTATGATGGTGTTTGGTAATTTGATTGGGAAAAATTTTCTCAAAAATGGCAGCCGTCTGGTCAATAATACTGGTAAAAGGGATCGTATAAATAACTCGGTTTTTTCCCCTGTTTTTGGCGATACGCAGTGCCAGCTCCAAAGATATGAGGGTTTTACCAATACCAGTGGGGGCGGTGATGGTGTAGATATTCCTATCTAGATTGGCTTCATAGTTTTGCAAAATATCTCTAGTCGCTTGGCTGCGCTCCTCGTTTTTTGGTAGACGGCTTTTAAATGCGTACAGATTTTGCAGCGGATAGTCAAAAGGTTTTGCTTCAAAGGGTTGTGCGGTAATCGCCTCGAATTTGTCGGCAAAGATGAGTCGAGAAAAAAGAAGCTTTTGTGTGATAAAATCTTCAAGGCTAAAGCGAAGATCATCTATATCAAAGCCAAACGCTTCGACGACGCTCTCATCCACTTTTCCTAACCCAAAATAGGAGCGTACATCCTCTTTGGTATAAATTCCACGCAGCTGCTCGATGGCTTTGCCCACTCCTATGTTCGTATCGTCTATCAAAAGATCGGCTACATACTTTTTGGAAGCAAGCGCGCCGTGGTGGGATCGGATGGCATTAAAGACAAAAAAGAGCTTCTTTGTATCCAGCTTTCCATAATACTCCATCACAAAGGCAAGGGCCGAAGGCAGTGCGTGGGGCTGGGCATGAGAGGACTCTTTTGTGATGTAGCGCTGAAAGGAATCGCTTACTTTCCCCAAATCGTGAAATCTAGCCGCCAAACTAAAAAGAGTATCCGCACAAAAGGCCTCAATATGTACGATATGCTCACTCAAAAGCTTCCCCGGATGTGAAAAATACTTTAACTCCACACGATTTTCCTATCGCCAATCTCCTCAAATTTTGTGTCTATACACAAAATCGGCTGCCCCGTCGTCTCTACAAGATAATCGGTAAAATCACCAAAGAGCCGTCCCTCACTCACGCTTCTTGCCATCCGCACGTCAGTGTACTGCTTGCCAGGCTCGATCACGAAATCATAAGTCAGTGGTACTATCGAATCGATCCACACCTCCTCTTTTTGCTGCGGTTTTGGCGAAAATTCTCCCAAAAAGCGATAGTTGGCCAAACAGAAGTTGATCCCCATATAGAGTGGATAGCAAGCCA
>JALWCE010000115.1 GCA_027036935.1 Nitratiruptor sp.
ATATCATTTTTGACATTTTGAGGGTCTTCTATGATGGGAATGATCTCTTTGAAGCGTCCCACTCTGGTCTTTGGATCGCAGCGCATTGGGATCAGATATTTGGCCAAATAGGCGGCTGCGAGGATCGATTTGAGCAGCATCGTCTTACCCCCGGCATTGACACCGGTGATGATGAGCACCTTCTTGTCAAACTCCAGATCGATCGGCTTTGGATTTTCGATGGCTGGATGGGCGAAGGAGCGAAGGACGATACGATCATCATCCCGTGGCAAGATAAAGACCAGCTCTTTGGCTTTGGCGAAGCGCACCCTCGCCTGGTAGTGGTCGAATCGGTCGAAACTGCGATCTAAAAAGGTGAGAAACTTCAGCCATCTTGCAAAAACGGAGCTTATTCGCTTTTGTATCTCGTAGTGTATCTCTTCGATTTGGCTGAGGATCTCGGCCTCTTTTTCCTTGAGTTTTCTAAGATCTTCTGGCACCACGTAAAAAAAGCCTCCACTGCTTCGCCCCACTACGGTCGCTCTTAGCACATGATTGAAGCCCCCACGCACCAGCAGCGCCTCCTCACCGGAGATATAGTGGATCTGGCGATCGACTAGATAGCTTTGGAGCTTTTTGGAGTTGAGCAGAGCTTGGAGGCGGTGGCGGATCTGCTCCTTATTGTGGGCCAGTGCATTCTCCAAAGCCAGCAGCCGCTCGTCCACCTCGCTTTTGAGATTGCCTTTTTCATCGAAGTAGACATCGATCTGTTGGATCTCTTTGGGAATCTGGATGGATGAGAGCCACTCCCCCACCTCTCCTTCGATCCCCAGACTCTTGAGATAGCCAAAATAGCGCACGATCTTTACAAACTCGAAAATCTCGGCGAGCGTTAGAGTACCTTGCTTGCTTAGATGCACCAGCTGGGTGGAGAGATCTTGCACTTTGGGTGGGGCTTTGAAGCTTATAGTACCAAGTTCTTGGATGAAGCGGTGGTGGATATGGATATCCCCCTCCATCGCCAGCTCTTTGGCTCTGGCAAAAAATTCTCGCAACTCATCTAAAAAATCTTCGATATCGAGTCTTTTCTCTATCGACACTCCTACTCCTCACATCGATCCATCGGTATAACCAACTCCGCATAGGGACTTTTTTCTTTTCCCAAAAAGACCATCGTTCCGCTAACAAAATTAAAATTTGTTTTATTCACCTCCACCTTTTGTCCAAAAGGGGCGGTACAACGCAGACTCTTGCCATGTATAAAAAGATAGTATAACCGATCATGGCGTATACGCTTTTTATTTTGATAATAGCTATAGCCAGCTACCAAAAGCCAGCCTAAGATCAATGCGGCGAGGATAGTATATTTGGTTCTACTTGTCAAGTCGCTAAAGAAGTACACTACCGCTCCCACCACTCCAAAAAGCAGGAGTAAAAAGAGCAGCAGATAAAAAAAAGCCACTATTTGAGTCCCCGTAGCTGATAGGTAATATCTCCGGCTCCAAACCCGATGACGATGCCATCTTCGATATGGGCTATCGCTTTTTTATCTTTAAGAAGTACCACTTTTTTGTCGTTTTTTAAAACTCTATCGGCAAATATTGGATCATATTTGGAAAAAAGAGCGGCAAAATCGATAGGAACTGGCTCCTCTCCCGCTGACCAGACGGGCAAAACCACCAATTTCGCATCTACTCCAAAACATTCGACAAACCGATCCAAATTATCCAAGACCCGTGAGTATTTATGGGGCTGCCATACGATCGTAATCTCACGAAGCCCTTTAAGTTTGGCATACTCAAAGAGCGAGGTCATCGTCGCTTCTATTTCGGTGGGATGATGAGCGTAATCATCGATAATGACCACACCGTTTTTTTGGACGATGTCAAAACGCTTTTTGATCCCTCGGTAATTGCGAATGTTTCGTCTGATCTCTTCCAAGTTCATCTGCCCCATTGCCGCTAATATAGCCAAACTCGCATCTATAGCGATATGCTCCCCAAATCCCCACACCTCAAATTGTCCCAAATCTTGAAGTTCAAAAAGAGTATAGGGTTCTTCATTTTTTAAAAAGTGCTTAATGATACGAATATCTCTTGAGGGATAGAGCCTAATCGCCTCTATATCCAAACTCCCCAAAAAAGGATCTTCGGCGTTGATCACCCGTACTTTGGCCAAGCGTAAAAATCTGCTATACGCATCGTAAAAAAGCTCAAGATTGTGATTATAATACTCCATATGCTCAGGCTCGGCGTTGGTCACGACGGCACAATATGGATTGGTATTTAAAAAGCTCGCATCACTCTCATCAGCCTCAAACACTATCTCTTCACTACCCGTATAGCGCACATTAGAGCCAAACTCTTTACTCTCGGCTCCAATGATAGCGTTGGCACCGCTCATAATCGAAGCGAGTATGGCGCTTGTAGTACTCTTGCCGTGGGCACCAGCTACGGCATAAACCCGTCTGCCCCCTAAAATTATGGGCAGCGCCTCTTTACGGGGCAAAGTTGTGATCCTAGCTCTTTGAGCGGCTTGTAGTTCGGGATTGGAAGATTTGATAGCCGCACTATAGACTACGGCGTCGATATCTTTGGTGATGTTGGACTCTTTTTGAGGGATGAAGACCTCAATCCCTTCATGTCGCAACTTTTGGATAAGAGGGGTATGGTACATATCCGAACCGCTGATACGACACCCCTCGTAATGTAAAAATCTCGCAAGACCGCTAAGCCCGATTCCTCCTATTCCAATGAAGTGGATCTTCATCCTAGCTTCTCCATCTCTTGTAGCTCCTTTTGAATGAGCTCTTGGTTTTTGGCCAAAAACTCTTTTGCCTTGGGAGTGAGATGCTCTAAAAAAAAGCTCTCCTCGTTTACCTTTTCTTCATCCACATACTCTTCTAAAAAACGATCCAAAGGGATCTGTTTCGCACACATGCCAGCACCCAAAAGCATCGGCTCTTTATAGCGTGGGGGCATAAGAAAACTAAGAACCAAAAAAAGCTCTTTTGCTCCTTTGAAATCCTTGCCATCCCACCGCTCTAAAGCGTGCTCGTATACACCTCTAGCAGTATAAAGATCTCTTAGATTATCGAGATCAAATTTCTCCCCTTGGCTTAGCATACTTGCCAATCGATCAAAGGAGAGCTCCAAAATCTTTTGATAAAGTGAATCGATCGCCTCATCCTCCATATCCTTTCGCAAAGCCTCCTCAAGCAGTTCATAGAGTTTTTTGATATCCTTGCTCTTAAAAGCCTTTTGTATCTTATCGCTCATCCATCGCCTCCCCTAATCGCTCCAAAGCCTCTTTCATTTTCGCCTCCGGATAGACAAGCGCCACCCGTACAAATCCTCGTCCCACGCCGTTACGTCCAAGATAGCTACCGGGTAAGAGCTTGAGATTGTAACGCTCATAGGCTCTTTTGGCAAAGGCCTCATCATCTCCAACCTCAAGCCAAAGATAAAAAGTGGCTTTTGGGATAGAAGTGCCCAGTATCTCTTTGGCAAGCTTGAAATTGGTGCGGTAGCGGTCTCTATTTTGGATTACATGCTCTTCATCGCCCCAAGCCACGGCCGCAGCCTTTTGCAAAGGCAAAGGCGCAGCACATCCCACATAGGTGCGGTATCTACGGTACTCTCTCAAAATATCGGCATCCCCGGCGATAAATCCGCTGCGTAGACCCGGAGCGCTGCTGCGTTTGGAGATGGAGTTGACCACCAAAACATTTTTAAAATTCTCGTTACCCACCGCTTTTGAGGCTTGGAGCAAAGAAGAGACAGGCTCATCTATATAGATTTCACTATAACACTCATCATTTAACAGCACAAAATCATACTCCAAAGCCGCCTTGACCCACTCCTCTAACTCCCTTTGATCTAACACCGAAGCGGTGGGATTGTTGGGGAAATTGAGAACCACTAGATCTACTCTTTCCAAACTTTTATCAATCTGGGGTTTAAAGCTATTGTGAGGAGTAAGATCAAGATATCGCACACTCGCTCCAGCAGCAATGGCGGCTCCTTCATATATTTGATAAAAAGGGTTAGTAAAAGCCATCACGGGAGCACTCTTATTGGCCAAAAGATATTGGGGAAAATTAAAAAGCAACTCACGAGTACCAAAACTTAGTACAAATTGCTCCTCTTCAAGGGCTATCCCAAATCTTTGCTTCACAAACTCTTTTACCGAGCGACGCAAATCCTCCTCACCTGCTGTTTTTGGATATTTGTTGAGCAAGTGGGCATTTTTGGCAAGCTCTTCTTGGATAAAGGCAGGGGTTGGGAATTGAGGCTCTCCGATTGTTAAAGAGAGAGGAGAGAGCTTTTCATTTGGCCTTATATCGGCTAAAAGTTCATTTAATTTTTCAAAGGGGTATTTTTCAAACCGCATCACTTATCCTCTACTATAAAACTCTGCTCTTTTATCGGCAAATTTGATCGATCTTTTTATCCCTCAGCCAAAGGCATAGCAAATTTTTGTACGCCAAACTCCCCATTTTGATCAAAAAAAAGATAGTACAGCTGATCCTTTTTTATATGCAAACCAGCTAAATAGCGTAACGCCAAATTGGCTTCAAAACTTGCCGCTAACATCACAATCGGAGCCGCTATTCCGCCGGGCGTGCGCTCAGTAATACGAAAAGCCTCAAAACTGGCTTTGTCCATAAAACAGACTTGGGCGTTAAACTCCTCCACACTCGTATAGATCCAAGGAATCCCCCGCTCTTTGGCAAAGCGATCGATGGCGGCTCTAGTAGGCAAATTATCCGTAGCGTCAAGGATCAAATCTACTTCGATTGAACGGGCGGCAAACTCCTCAAACCCCTCAACATAGCTTTGTACTTTTACAAACGGTGATCGCTTTAAGATAATCTCCTCGTTGACTTTGGCCTTGGCTTTGCCCGTATCTTGCAGGGTAAAAGTGATTTGACGATGGATATTGTGTCGGCTTACCTCATCAAAATCGACTAGATGGATTGTACCAATACCGCTAGCTCCCAATGCCAAAGCCAACGAGCTCCCAAGCCCCCCACATCCAATAATGGCCACACTCTTTTCTTGTAACCTCTCTTGACTCTTTTGCCCCCAAAGCTCTATTTGTCGTTTGAAGAACTCTTTCACAGCAATCCTCTTTTTTTAAGAGTCGAGCGAAAACCCCACTCCTTTCTAGCGTTTTTTATACGCTCTTTTGAGATATCTTGAATCAGCAACTCTTCACTTTCCCCCAATTCCACCGCTACCTCTCCAGAAGGATCGATGGCAAAGCTCTTACCATAAAATTTCCACACCACCCCTTGATCGTCTTGATACTCTCCTATCCTATTTGCTCGTATAACATATACATTGTTTGTAAAAGCTCGCATTCTTAAAAGCTCCAACCATCGATGATGGGAATTAAAAGTGGAGGCCGAGGGCACAAGCACCACATCAATACCACGGCGCATAAACTCTTGCCAAAAATGATCAAAATGGGTCTCAAATCCCGGCAAGACGGCAAATTTAAAACCCTCTTGGCGAAAAATCATCAACTCGCTCGTCTCTTCGTTGTTAAAAAATCTCTCCTCATTCCAGTGAGGATAGCTAATAAGAAGTTGCTGATCGTAAAAATTGACTTTTTGGGGACGAAAGAGCCCGACAGATTTGACGATACGCTCTTTTTGGATACGTACCACCGGAGCCACGATAGTGATGCCATACTCCTTGCTCAAGCTTTTTAAAGCCTCTATTTGATTTTGGCTTTGCTGAGCGATCATAGAGCGGGGCATCTGGGTCAACTCATGGAAGAAACGATTGAGCACATACTCTGGCAGCAGCATAAGCCCCACCTCTTTTAGTTTGGCAATACGCAAGTAGTAGTCTAAGCGATTGGGGCTGAGTCCCACTGGAGCTATTTGTAAAGCGCAGACTCTCATTGCTCCTCTTTTTGAATGGTGTGAACCTCTAGTTTTGCCTCTTTTAATAGCTCTTGAAGCTCTTCAAGCAGCTGCATCCCTTGCGTATAGAGCCGCACGCTCTTGTCCAAAGGTATATCCAATCTTAACTCTTCTAAAATCTCGTTGGCCTTATAAAGTTTATTCTCAAATCTACTCATCGCTTCTCCTCCAATATATCGCAAATATACTCTGAAAACTTATCTACCTCTACCAAAAAGGCGTCGTGCCCATAGTCACTGGGCACTTCGTAGTATTCGCTCAACTCCCCTTTACCAATACGCTTCATCGCCTCGTCAATTACACGCATCTCTTCAGGTAAAAAGAGCAGATCTTTCTCAAAACCTATGAGATAAAGCCTCGATTTCACTCGTTCCAACGCCTCTTCCAAACTCTCATATCCAAAACTTAAATCAAACAGATTGATCGCTTTGGTGATATACAAGTAGCTCAAAGGGTCAAACCATTTGGAGAAATTGTAGCCATTATACTCCAAATACCGCTCTACTTGGAAATGACCAAAAAGCTCATAAAGTCCCTCGTTTGGCACATAGTCTCGGCCAAATTTTCGATCCATCGAATAGTGGGATAAAAAACTGATATGTCCGGCCATCCGCCCAATAGCAAGCCCGGTGAGTCCCTTTTTTCTGAGCTCCTCGGGATTGTAGTTGCCGTTTTTGAAATCGGGGTCTTTGAGTATCGCCTCTCTTGCGATCTCATTAAAGGCGATAACCCAAGGTCTTGTAGCGTATGTGGCCGCCAGTGCGACGATATGCTTGGCAAATCCGGGAAAATCCACCGCAAAGCGAAGAGCCTGCATCCCGCCCATACTCCCCCCTACTACGGCATGGACTTGATCTATGCCAAGTTTTGCAAAAAGAATCTTTTGGGCTTTGACCATATCTTTTATCGTAATGACGGGAAACTTGAAACGATAGGGCTCGTCACTAGGATACATGGGACTCATGGGACCCGTGGAGCCAAAGCAGCTGCCGATGGTATTGGTGCAGATGACGAAAAATTTACGGGTATCGATCGCTTTGCCGTCACCTATGAGCGCATCCCACCAGCCAGGCTTTCTATCCCCTTCATACCGTCCCGCCGCATGATGAGAGCCACTTAGAGCATGACAGACCACTACCACGTTGCTTTTATCTTCGTTGAGCTCGCCATAGGTTTCGTAGGCTATCTCGTACGGCTCGAGTATCCGTCCACTCTCCAGATACAAAGGACTGGTGAACTTGGCCTTTTTCGTAACTATTTTCAATCGCTGACCCTGCTTTGGTAAAATTAGGGATATTATACTCAAAAAGCTATTGTATCCTTATAAATAAAAAAAGGAATTGTATGATCGAGCAGATGCTCCATCAAAATATTTGGCTCATCAGCAGCCTTATCCTTGGTATCGTCATTCTCTCCAAGGCTCTTGCCAAAAAAACGGCGACAGTGGATGTGCTGTGGCTCATCATCTTTGGCTCCTTATTTGCCAATCTCGGACTTATCCCAGAGCATCACGAAGTACTTGAATATATTGGCGAGTGGGGAATAGTCTTTATCATGTTCGCTTTGGGCTTCGACGAAGATCTGGAGCATTTCAAGAATGGACTAAAAAGAAGTCTCGGTATCGCCATAATTGGAGCGATTTTCCCTTTTTTAGCCGGTTTTTTG
>JALWCE010000116.1:0-9515 GCA_027036935.1 Nitratiruptor sp.
CGTGGTCGTACAAAAACGCACTGATCTCCAAAGCCCCCAGAGCGTGGCCGGCATCGAGCAGACAGTAGCGATAGGCTCTGTTTTTGTATTTCCAGCTGGAGCGGTAGTAGATGGTGGAGTAGAGCACTAAGAAGCCTTTAATTTGTCGCTTGTCGTGGAAATAGAGCTCCACCCCCTCATCTTTGGCCAAAGCATGAAGCAGCCGCACGCCCCCATGGGCCACGTCGAAGTGGTAGATCCCATCCTCAAACCCCTCCACCTCTCGTATCTGCAAGTATATCTCGGTAGGATACAAAGCCCCCGCACTTGGGATGGTGCGCAGGTAGTACTCCACACCTGGATAGCTCTTTTTGGCGTCGATCCCGCCAAGGTAGTAGATAAATTTGTGCGTTGGGTTGTCTAGATCCAATAGGATGAGGGGATACTCCTTGTAGATTTTGAATGGACTTGGCTGCATGGACCAATCAAGCCCACGAGAGGGGTGGCGCACACTCCAGTAGGAGTGCTCAGTCGCCTTATGATAGGTAGCGCTCATGACACACATCCAAAAAAGCAGCTACTTGGCTAAAAATCTCCTCCTCGCACTGGGGGATCAGCCCTTTGTATTTTTCATAATTCTTCCACACCTTTTGGGCGTTTTGTACTCGTCCCAGCCGATTGAGCTCCAGAGCCACCGAAGCGTTGATAAAGCCTTTGAGCACCAAGGTTTTAGGCTCTTTGGAGCGTCTATGGGGAAACCACACATCCTCCAATACTTCGTGTGCTTCGTAGAAATCTTCGTTTTTTATCAGCTCCATAAATGCCAAACATGCCTCTTTCATCTTGCTCCTTTGCCATTACTATAGCTACGCTTCGATTGAAAAAGTATTAATATTTATTCTATCTCAAAATTTATACGATAGAATTATGTGTATTATGGAGGTAAAATCATGAAAGCTTCCAGCTCGTTGGGGCAGCAAAACATAGAAAAATATATACTTGAAACATTGAATAAACAAGAGGGATTGGACCTACGACCAACTAAACTTAAGCTTGACAAAAATACGGAAGTATGGTTGGATGGATACGATGAAAGAAATAGCGCAATATGCGAAATATATGCGCATATAGGGAAACTGAAAGGATCGCAACCAGACAAGATAGCATCCGATTTTTTGAAGATGATACTGGTACAAAAGTGCAAAAAGATCTCCTTGAAAAAAATATTTTGCTTTGCAAGCGAAGAGGCGGCGAAAAAAGTCATAGGCAAATCTTGGCTTGCACTCACTGCAAAAGAGTTTAATATCGATATTGTAGTCATCCTGCTACCAAAAGAGAAAGAAAAAGAGATTTTGCAAGCCCAAAAGAGACAAAAAATGATAAACAAATATCAATAATTATGGATAAACTACAGGACTACTACTACGATGTCGTCTCTCGAAAGAGTTGAGATCCCTGGCATATATTTAACAATATTTCTCTAAAAATCGCTTACTGCTAAGCACTTCAATTTCACTATTTTTCACGAAATTTTTGTCGTTTGTGACGATCACATCGCACGCCAAAGTCTTGGCCACGATATACTGGACGCTATCTTCAAAATCACTATTTTCCAGCGATAACGCTTCTTCTATTACTGCATTGTCTGCACCCACTATGGTCAACGTACCACTCAGAAGCTGGATAAACTCTTGTATATTTTTCATCTGTTTTTTGGCCACATAGTCGATATTCAAAACGGTAATATTCAGTACATAGCCACTCCATCGACCATTAGCAACTCCATCTAAAATCCCGAGTGCCTCGTTATACAATTCCCTTTTCAAAAGTAGATCCAAAAATACATTTGTATCTATAAAAATTTTCATTTGACGATCTCATTGTATCTTGTATCGTCAGTTTCGAAATCTTCATCCAAGATACCGACAAATTTATCAAAAGAATTCTTCTGAGATCTTTTTTTCAACAATTTTTCATACTCTTCATACGGGATCAAGACAGCCTTTTTCTTGGCTGTTTTCTTATCGACAATGAGCACCTTTTTATTCAATATCTTCGTAAACTGCGACTGTGCTTGTGCAATACCGAGTTCTATCATATCTTATCCTTTTAAAATATATATGTACATATATACTAGCATAAAATACGGGTATTTGTTATAGCTCTGGTACAATTTGTGGGCTCGATAGTAGAAAGAGAGGGGCGCAAGGGCTACTGCCCCCTATAGTATATGACAGCAGTGCTCCCTAAAAGCTATCTATCTCTTTCTCAGGCAAAGTAACAATCTATTACCAAAAAGGAGGCTTTCCTCAATGAAAACAGTTTGCTCAAGCTTCTGTACCTGGATATTCTTCTACTTGCATTGATGTTGAACGAAGAGAAATGAAAAAATGCTCAAAATTGTAGGTTTTAATATACACTATCAAATTTTTGACACTCTTTTTTAACTTCATCAATTGTTGTATAAAAATTACCCTCATAAAAATATCCGTTACTTTCTTTCTCAATCACCAAGGAAGTTCGGTTGTCATCACAATTAATGACCACTTTAGTATCATCTTGATAAACAATCCTACCATCGGCTAAAAGCATGGTTACAGTTGATGCACCAATAAAAAGAATAAAAAGTTTTTGAATCGCTTTGATCATCCTATTTTCCTCCTTTCATTTGATTATATGCATTTTCAAACAATTCACTCCATGATAACTGATAATAAGTTTTAAAGTTGTCATTATTGCAGGTACAGCATGCCCCATCATAGTTATCGCACAACCAACCTGTCGCTTTTTCAAAAGGAACTACAGTCAAAGTCCGGTCGTCAAAAACTCCTTCATATTCTGTTCCAGCCCATTTCGATTCATGATATCTATCATATCCCTGGCAGGGACCTTCCCCAAACACATCCCAAAAATGGTATCCATCTCCGCTTGGACCATTGGCAATCTGGACACATTTTCGAGAAGCGGCATAATTTTGCAAATCTGCTCGGCACATAAAAAGTCTTATTGTATAAATTGATCCTCCTGGTCTACCACTTCTTATAAAATATACAAAATTATTCAACTTGATAATATCGTCCAAGGGATCAAGAAGATAACATTCATTATCCTTTTTGCTCTCCCATTTTTCCTGAATAGTCTTTCCTCCACAGCGATCAATGACGTAGTGATTTATCCCATCTTCATTTTTTACTGCATAGAGTCTATAAAGAGTTGCGTTCGTCTCAAACGGATAGACATCCTCTATAGGAGCGAGGGATTTATCAAAACGGTGAACCATCTCTACCCGAATCGCTTCACAGCTACTTCGATCCTCAGGCTCTCTTACAATCTTCCATTGGGAGGGTGTTCGCGAAGGATCATCTAACGCAGCCAGTTCCTCCTTGATCGCTTGGACGATCTTTTGATATGTATCTTTGCTATCCAAATAAGCGGCTACAAAAGCGTGTCCGCCAATACCATCAAGAGTGGCATTGTGTTTCATACTTCCTGGAATTGGATTGATGATCGGATCGACCCAACCAGTGATGTAGGTCCCTTTGGCAGCATGGACGCTGCTTGCAGGCGAAGCCACCTGGACATTGGCGAAATAGTCTTTATAGCCCTCAGGATCGATACTGTCGTAGACCCTGTTGGCAAAGAGGTTTCCTTGCGAATGCGAAACCAGCAGTACCCGGTGGGAGTAGCGGAAGCTTTCGTTGTAGTATTTTTCAAGCATGATATCCACATTAGTCTGTTCATGAGAAGTAATGGCTTGCAAAAGGAGATTTCGCATCGTTTTGAGATCTTCTCCATAGAGATCGGCCGCTCGCTTGGTGATGAGCTCATCCATCAAGACAAAAAAGGTTTTTTTACTCAATTGTCCCGCCTCTTTGAGCTGATAAAAGGTTTCCACCAGATCGATATCCCAGCCGTCACTCCAGTTGTATGCCAGTTTGACCGTGCCGTATTTGGCGGCTAAGGTTGGATCGCCTTTGATGATTTCACGTTTTATGATACGCTCTTCCAACTCCTTACGACTAATTTCAGCCTGTTTTTTCGTATTCCATACTCCATTACCAAAGTAAATATCCGTTTTGCATTCATCAACGGATGAAAATGCTGCAACTGAAAAACCAATGAGTGTAAAAATTAATATAATTATTCTTTCCATAAGTTACTCTCCTAGCTCATCAATATTAATTCTACAATTGTTTAGACTTTCTTCTCTTCCTTTAAATATATGTCCACTTAATGCTGTATTGAATTTAAAATATTGTTTAATTCGATTTTGATTGTTATATATTTTGTCATCAAGTATTGTACTTCGAATAACTGAATGTTCTTTACTAAACTTTCCAAATTCAAAACCACTCAAACCTTTTGTCTTTTTATTTAACCAATAATATTGACAATCAATTACATCATCTAAATACTTATTACTCTCCATCGTGGGATTTTCCAGTATTTTTTGACTTGCCCACGCATATTGCAGTGCGATAGCCGTTTTGGTTTTTGGATATTTGGGATCGTTGGCATAGTGAATAATGATCCACCGCTCCACATCATCCCGGATCCCGTTATGGTTGAAGTCTATCCCCAGGAGCGTTTCATTGTTTTTTTTCTCATCCGGTTTGGGCGGGAGTTTGAAGCCGTTGATCACTTTTGGGACATAGAAGCGGTAGCGGATGGGTTGAATCATCATATCCGGACCCGGTCGCATCCGCATCAGATGAGTGATTTTCACTTCGTAAAATCCCACTTTCAGAGGCTGTTTGGGAGTAAAACGCAGGGTATAGGTATTCGGATCATACTCGGTTTTTCCTTTGATGATCTTATTGTTTGATTTTGAGATTCCAAAGCCAAAAATACCCCAACTGCTCTTTTTGCCACTCAAAGGCTTCAGGGTGATACTGTGCATCGTACTGGCTGGGTTGAGCGCTTCTGTAAAGAGCGCTTCGATAGTAGCGTTGGCATCCACTTCGGGCGAGGCGGGCTGTGGATAGAGTGAGGCGATGATCACCTGGTCGGTCCCCTTGGCATAGGTGACATCGATCGATTCGGCATACAGCAGTACCCCAAACAGCATAAGAGCCAAGCTTATAAGATATTTTTTCATCCTTTTCTCCTCATATACAACACATTCAACAAATATAGCATAATCAAAATATAGGGGGGGGTGATCTTCATCAAGAAGAATTGCCGATTTGGGCTTTGATACCTAAGGAACAAGAGCCTCTCACCCCCACATATAGATATTGCCCGCAGTGAAGGGCTCCTTGGCACGCTCAGATGCTCCTTTTAGGCGGATCTCATACTTTTTCGGAGTTGTCGTGAAATCTTTGGCCAAAAAGCTTTCCAAAACTATACATCAAAATATCTTGATATATTGATTGGATTATGCTACTATATGGACAAAGGAGTGCCTATGGAGGAGTTTTTGCAAGTTTCGGGCGCACTATACGATGAGACGAGAGTGAAACTACTTAAATTTTTGCTGATTCATGGACCATCGTGTGTCTGTGAACTGCAAGACTCCTTCGGGATGATCCAGTCTAGGCTCTCACGGCATCTAAAAATTCTAAAAGATGCCGGCTTTTTAAAAAGTGAAAAGATAGGAAGATGGACCTATTATAGTCTAAAAGAGGAGATGGATGGCTGGCATCAGTGTGCCCTAGAGGCCATAGGGCAGCTACCGATCGATCTACCCTGTATGTCCAAGGAGTGTCGACGATGAAAAAAGTTTTGATTTTGTGCACCGGCAACAGCTGCCGATCCATCTTGGCCGAAGGGCTTGTCAACAAGTATCTACCGGGTGTTTTGGCCAAAAGTGCAGGAAGCCATCCTAAGGGCGAAATAAATCAAAACGCTAAAAAAGTTTTGGAAGAAGAGGGGGCGTGGAGAGAGGACTACCGCTCCAAAGGTATAGAGGAGATGATGGGGGAAGATTTTGATTTGGTGGTAACGGTATGTGACAACGCCAAAGAGTCCTGTCCCGCCTATCCCTCAAAAACCAAGGTGATCCATGTAGGCTTCGAGGATCCAGAGGGAGAGCCTTTTGAGGCCTTTTTGGATCTAGCACAAAAAATGAAAAAAGAGTTGTTACCAATTATTGAGGAGAGGCTATTTGGTGATCAAGATTTTGAGCAAAGGCTGCCAAAGAGGCCATATGCTTGAGCAAAACGTTAAAAAAGCTATTGAAAAAAAAGGAGTCTATGCAAAAGTTATTCATACCCAAGATTTTAACGAAATGGTACGATACGGCATTACAAAAACGCCGGCCCTTTTGATCAACGATTCCCTTATTGCCATAGGTGAAGTCCTTGATCCCGAAGAGATCCAGATCTATTTGGATTGATGATGCTCGTAGCCCTTACTATATTTTTCCTGACACTTTTGCTAATAATCTGGCAGCCAAAAGGACTCCAGATCGGTACAAGCGCCATGCTTGGAGCCCTTGCTGCCTTGACTTTTGGAGTGGTGAGCTGGAATGATGTGCTAGAAGTAATCTCCATCGTCTGGGACGCCACCTTGGCCTTTATTGGGATCATCATCCTCTCGATGGTATTGGACGAGATCGGATTTTTCGAGTGGGCAGCACTCAAGATGGCCAAGCTCAGCGGCGGTAGCGGCACCAAGCTCTTCATCTACTCCTTGATGCTTGGGGCGGTGGTAGCTACTTTTTTCGCCAACGACGGTGCGGCACTGATCCTCACACCTATCTTGCTCTCAAAAATGCAGCTTTTGCGACTGGATCACAAGGCACTCTTTGCATTTGTCATGGCCGGGGGATTCATAGGCGATAGCGCCTCCAATCCCTTGGTCATCTCCAATCTGACCAACATCCTCACCGCAGACTATTTTCATATCGGCTTTTGGGAATACGCCAAACATATGTTTTGGCCAAACCTTTTGAGTGTTCTCGCCTCTATCGTAGTACTCTACCTATATTTTCGCAAAAGCATCCCCAAAAAAGTGGATATCTCCATCCTCAAAGAGCCAAAAGAGGCGATCAAAAGCCCTGCGATGTTTTGGCTCAGTTGGCTCTTTTTGGCTTTTTTGCTCATTGGATACTTCATAGGCGATCTGTACCATATTCCCATTTCCATCTTTGCCCTTGGCGGAGCACTCCTCTTTTTAGCCTTAGGAGCAAAATTCAAAGCAATCAAACCTCTTATGACACTCAAAATCGCTCCGTGGCAGGTAGTATGGTTTAGTATCGGGCTATATGTGGTGGTCTTTGGGCTCAAAAATGCGGGTCTTACACATCAAATCGCCAATATCATCTTGTACTTGCAATCACAAAGCCAATTCCACGCCGTCTATGGTACAGGATTTTTAGCCGCACTTTTGAGTGCGGTGATGAATAATATGCCAACTGTGATGATAATGGATATCGCTTTGGAGCACGCCCATGCGGCCCATCTCGCCTATGCCAATATCCTAGGCTGCAACCTTGGACCCAAAATGACCCCCATCGGCTCCTTGGCCACATTGCTATGGCTTCATGTCTTGGCCAATAAAGGAGTCAAAATAGGTTGGGGCGAATATATGAAAGTAGGAGTCGTGATCACACCTCCCGTACTGGCGGTGGCGCTCTTGGGACTTGTAGGCCAGTAATGTGCTACAATTGCTTCAAAGGAGCGAATCGTGAAAAAGCTACTGGTATGGATGGTTCTTTGTACGCTGCTTTTTGCCCAGGATCGCCTACTGGTCTTTGCGGGGAGTGCCAGTAAACCGGCGACTGAGGAGGCGGCGAAAGCCTTTGAGAAAAAGAGTGGTATCAAAGTAGATCTACTCTTTGGAGGCAGCGGCTATGTGCTCTCGCAGATGAAACTCTCCCACCAAGGCGATCTCTACTTTCCGGGCAGCTCAGACTATATGCAGATCGCCAAAGCCCAGGGTCTTGTGGATCCAAAGAGCGAGAGGATCGTAGTCTATTTGGTGCCCGCCATCAATGTCCCCAAAGGCAATCCAAAACATATCCACTCTCTGGCCGATCTGGCCAAACCCGGTATTAAAGTGGCTATCGCCAATCCTGAGGGGGTATGTCTTGGCGACTATGCCGTTGAGATTTTAGAAAAAAATTTTACCCCTGAACAAAAAAGGCAATTTCGCAAAAACCTCGTAGGATATACGGGATCGTGCGCCAAAACCGCCAACGCCGTAGCCCTTGGACAAGCCGATGCGGTGATAGGCTGGAGGGTCTTTGAGTACTGGAATCCCGAGCGTATCGAAACGATTCCCCTCAAGCCTAATGAGATTGTGCGTATTGGCTATATTCCTATTGCCATCTCTACATTTTCTCGCCATCCAAAACTGGCCCAAAAATTTATCGATTTTTTAACCTCTCAGGAGGGTCGTGCGATTTTCGCAAAATACCATTACTTCACCTCACTCAAAGCCGCCAAATCCTATATCGGGGCTAAAAAACCGGTGGGCGGCCTGTACCATCCTCCTAAAGAGTGGCTTCGATGAAGCGACTTTTCCTCACTTCGGCTCTTTTGATTTTACTCTTGTATGGAGGACTCATCCTCTCTATTTTTTACTTTTTCGATGCCTCCACACTGTGGCAAAGCCTCACCTCCGATCGTATCCTTTTTGCTATCAAAACCTCCTTATTGGCCGCTACACTGGCTACCCTTTTGGCTCTAGCCCTTGCCATCCCGGCCGGTTACGCCCTTGCTCGTTACGATTTTTGGGGTAAGGGGATCGTCGATACTTTACTCGAATTTCCAATGATCGTCTCACCTGCGGCTTTGGGAGCGATACTGCTTATTTTCTTTAACAATCCTCTTGGCAACTGGATACAAGAGCATTTTGTCACTTTCGTCTTTAGCTTTGCAGGAATTGTATTGGCTCAGTTTGTTACGATTTTGGGGGTTGCCGCTCGATTTGCCAAAGCGGCGTTTGAAGAGGTGGACGAGGAACTAGAAAAGACCGCCGAAGTACTTGGAGCCTCAAAAAGTTTTCTTTTTCTTACCGTCACGCTGCCTTTGGCAAAACAAGGACTTATCGCCGCGGCTCTTCTCTCCTGGGCCAAGGCTTTGGGTGAATTTGGAGCGACTCTCACTCTTGCCGGTACGATGCCCTTTCGTACCGAGACGCTACCCATTGCTATTTATCTCCATCTCCAAATGGCTGACATCAAAGGCACAGTGACACTTATTGGTTTGCTGCTGCTTTTTGGGCTAGGAGCTTTGTTTGTGACTAAAAAGCTGCTAGGTAGGATCACGTGATAGAGATAACAAACCTGAAATTCTCTCAAGGAGGATTTACTCTTTTAATCGATCATCTTCATATCAAAGCCCATCGATCGCACGCTCTTTTGGGTCCCTCAGGAGCTGGCAAAAGCACCCTTTTGCATCTACTTTTAGGCCTTAAAACGCCACAACAAGGAGAGATCAAGCTCCAAAATAGCTCCATTATCCATCTGCCGCCAAACAGAAGAAATTTTGGCTATGTACCCCAACATCTGGCTCTTTTCCCGCACCTAAGCGTCAAAGAGAATATCCTCTATCCCCTCAAAGCCCAAAAGAGAGCGCCAGACAGAATTT
>JALWCE010000116.1:9525-23345 GCA_027036935.1 Nitratiruptor sp.
TGAGCTCTTTGCTCTTAGTGGTCTGCGTCCGCTCCTTGAACGCTATCCCCAAAGCCTCAGCGGTGGAGAAAAGCAGCGGGTCGCCCTTGTACGGGCTTTGGCGGCAAAACCGAAGCTCTTGCTCTTAGACGAACCTTTTAGCGCTTTAGACCCCTCTTTGAAAGAGGAGTTGTGGGAGCTGCTGCAAAGATTGCAAAAAGAGCTTGAGCTCACTATCTTACTTATCACCCACAATCTTCAAGAGGCTTTTATCCTTAGCCACTACTGTAGCATTCTCATAGAGGGCTCCATCGCCCAAAGTGGGGAGACTCCCAAACTCTTTTATCGACCAAAAAAGAAAAATGTCGCCCAATATCTTGGGTTTAAAAACCTATTTGAGGCTATTGGAGTCGAAAAAGGGATATATCTGCCAGATTTTGGTCAAACATTTCGCAGCAATCTTACCCTACCCAAAAATCAAAAAAGCTTTGTCGCCTTCCACCCAAAGGATATAGAACTCTTGCAAAAAGGCTTTAACGACCTTAAAGGCAGAGTGGAGATAATAGAGCGCTATCGATATCAACTCAAAAAATTTTGGCCGAACAGAGGAAAAAAGTGGATAGAAATAGAGCAGGCAAAGGGAGAGTGGATCCATATCCCACCCTCCGCTTTTTTTGAAGTGGATTAAAGCTCTTTGTAGCAAAACCACCAATCGTAGCAGCTATATTTTTCTAATCGCTCTTTGGCGCTCTTACAATCCGTAGCCGGAGGTATGATCACCTTATCGCCGATAAGCTCGTTTTCAGGCCAGTTAGCTGGTGTAGCCACACCCTCAGCGTCACTTGTTTGCAAAGCTTTGACAGCTCGGATGATCTCGGGGATATTGCGACCGATCTCTTGTGGATAGTACAAAATCGTGCGCACAACGCCTTCAGGATCGATGATAAAGACTGCCCGCACCGTATTGGTCCCTTTGTTGGGATGTACCATTCCAAGCTCCATAGCTAGCGTATCGGTAGCCGAAATGATAGGAAACTCTATCTCTACGCCAAGCTTCTCTTTGATCCACTCAACCCACTTAATGTGGCTAAATACTTGGTCGATAGAAAGACCAATAAGGCGGGTATTGAGCGCGTCAAACTCACTTTTATGCTTTTGAAAACTGACAAACTCCGTAGTACATACGGGAGTAAAGTCTGCCGGATGGCTAAAAAGGACCGTCCATTTCCCTTTCAAATCTTCTGGCAGCTTCATAGGTCCATGTGTAGTTTGTACTTCGATGTTAGGAAACTTATCTCCAAGTAGCGGCATTCCCATCTTCCCCTCCTTTTGGTTTTTTTCCACAATAGGCCGTACAATCTCCTCGATTACCTCTTCAAGACTCTTCTTCTCTTCCATAGCCCTAGCTTTAAGCTCCTCAATACTTTCGCTAATAAGCGAGGCGACTTTTTTGACCACATCTTTTTGCGACTCTATGATCTCTTGCAATCTCTGGTTCAAATCCATAGCCACCCACCTCCTTATAGTATGTGCCGATATTGTACTCAAAGTAGCACAGAGCTTGTGCTACTTTAGTCGCAATCAGGCGTTGAGTGCCTTGACAGCTTCAAGCATCTTAAGTCCCGCTTCATTAACGCTGTTACGGCCTAGATATTTAGCCTCTCGTGCGGCTACATAAGCTTTGTCAAAACTCTCTTTGGATAAACCGCTTTTTTTGATCGCCTCTTTGATATTTTGGGGCAAAATACGAACCTTTTGCTCTTTGACATACATACTGCCAGTCTCGGCTATCGCTTTGACCACCCGATAGATGATTGGATTAATAGGCGCTCCAAATCCCTCTGGCACTCCGCTCATCGCCTCATCCATCATCTGACCAAACTCGGTCTCAATAATATGTCCATCTGGCAAGATCTCGATAAACCCTTTTGCTTCGAGCTTATCCAGTGCCTCCATTCGGCGGATTTTTTCCTCTTCGTGCAAAGACTCTTCCAGTACATCTTCACAAGCGATACCGCGATCTGGAATCATTTTGAAAATATCCATCTCGTATCTGGTCATAAAAGGCAGCTTCTCATGGGTAGCGAGCTCTTCATAAAGTAGCCCAGACTTAGTAGGCTCGTAAGTGCCCAAAATACGCTCTTTTCTAGCTTCTAAAACCCACTCTTTATTTGGCGAGCTAAAGATCTTATTGGAGATTGTAAGAGTCTTCACACTCCATGAGTGGATGCTTCGTTCATCTTGTTGATCTTCGATCACTCTTTCGCCATCTTCAGTCACATAATAGACGGTACGTCCCTTTTGATCCACACCCTCGGTGATGAGTCCAAAAGCTTCGAGGCTATAGAGGTACTCTTTAAGATCGAAGTTCTCTTCGAACCATTTGACCATATCTTTAGCTTCACCAAATTTTTTGAGAATCTCTTGCTTTTTCTTTGGCATCTCATTGAGGCGTCTGCCATATTTTTCGAGTATCTTTTTATACTCTCGCACTTTTCTATCCACAAGCTCTCTTTTGATCTCTTCAAAGTTAGCTGTCTCTTCGGGATTGGAGGTATACTTCTCTTTCCAGATTTTATCAATAGTTTTGAGAGTCTCCACCTCCTCTTTTTCGATGGCAAAAGATTTGAGAGGCTTTTCGGTTTTATCTTTGAAAATACGATAAACCTCAAGAGCCTTTTCACCCGCTTTTGTCAATGTATCCACATCACTTACATAGCCCAAAGCTTCAAGTTGTACAAGTGTATCCACGTCCACATCCTCTCCATCGGCCACTTTTGCGATGGACTCCAAGATAGAGATATCAAGCACGCTCCCCTCGCTTGCCCATCCGCCAAGTGCCAATGTCTCCTTGACCGCCTGGCCAAGCTCGGTGAAGGTAAAGTAGTCACCATGAGGTACGGAATAGGCGATAAGCCGCATAGCCTCGAGCAAGTCTTTGTTGTTACCCTCAATCGGCAGGTAGTGGGCGTCGGTTGGGCCCATAGGAGATTTACGGATATACTCGGCCAATTGAGCATCGATCACGAGTTCTGGCTCGGTAATGGCATAGGCGTTGTAGAGATCTTTCGCCTCTTGGGTGATTTGGTGGTTTTCATCAGCAAAACCACGCTTGGCCAAAGGCTCTTGAGAGATTTTTGTCGTTTTATCCTTATTTTTGACGGCTCCGTCGATCATTGCGATCACCTCAGAACTCACCCACTTAAAGTTCTCTTTCCAATTATCAATATCTTCTATTTTAGACTCTACTTTATCCAGCACATCAGCCACCATAGCTCCGCTGTATGTGAGTTCTATTTTGGCCGGTATTGGAAATCGAACAAGCCCAGAGAGGTTTAGCTCCTCCACCGCTTCGCTATTGAGTTTTTCTACATTGATTGTCTTATCGTCGCTTCTATGCAATGCGAGTAAAATTTTTGCCGCCTCTTTTTTGATGACCATATGATTGCTCCTTGATTTGTTATTGTGCATGCAATTTTACCTGAAATTTTACTTGGATTGCATAAAGCGAGCTGCAACTTTTGTAGCAATTCACAAGGAGAGGGCTCTCCTTATGAATTTGGTTGAGGATTTTGATTAGAAGATTGTTCTTTTTGTTCCAACTCTTCTTCAAGTTTTTTCGCCGCACTGCCCATAGTAAGCAGTACAACGCCATCAAAGAAAAGACTAATACCAACAAACAGACCTACAAGTATCAAAGAGTTAAAAGGCCATCCTACCAAAAAGATCACTCCAATGATTATGGAAAGAATTCCATTGAGCAAAATGAGCCACCAATATTTGTTGCTCCCTTTCATCTGGGAAGCCAGAGCAAAAGAGGCAAATCCATCCATAAAAAAGTATACAGCTAGGATAATACCAAGAGCCGCTACTCCAGGGACTGGAAAAATTGCCACCAAAATACCGGTGAGCAAATAGACGAAAGCTTTGAGCCATCCAAGCCAATCTTTTTTATTAGTCTTATAGGTATGAATCCCTATCAAGATACCGCTAAAAATAAAAAGCCACGCCACAAAATAGGCAGTAGCCAAGGACATGATCACGGGATAGAAAATCCCCACAAGTCCCAACAGAATGAAAATAACCCCCGCGATTTTGGAATGTTTTTGGAAATTTTCCAACAGCTCCTTGTCTTTGATAAAATTTTGATATCCGACCATACTATCCTCCTATAGTGTTAGGTCCATAATTCCTTTGGCCCGTTCGATAAGTTCATGCGTAACCGCACGATTCTCTTCATCGATTTTCTTCATAATACGGGCCAAAACCAGTGTCAAACCACCGACGATCTCAGGTAGACTCTTCTCAAGTTCAATCTCAAGCTCCAAAAGTGGTGGATGCGTAGCTAATCTCTCTAAGATATCTTTGACTTCCACCTCTTGTTCGAGCTTTTTAAATTCATTGATCGTCTCTTCAAGCCCTTTGGTGATAGGCAGATCGTACTTCCATATCACATCGCGACCATTGTATTTGGCAGCCTTTTGCCCCATCAAGAGCAGATCATAAAGCTTTTGCTCGACGATATCGGTAACCTCTTTTGCGTGTCCTTTCTTGATATCAAGACTCGCTCCTCGTCTAAAAAGCTCTTCTAAATGATGAAATCCCATCACAGCCATATATCTCTCCTTTTCCAAAAAATTTTAGATAGCTAAAGTAAAAATCGATCGGGGCGTTGCCCAAAGTCGCCCCGATTTTACGAGAAAAGAGTAATCTCTTTTATTTGTTGAGCGTTTTGATAGCTTTTTCTTTGAACTCTTTGAGTTTTTCAAGCAACTCTTCAAAGAGTTTTTCCGCTTGATTTTTACCTTTAATCTCTTTTTCAACCTTTTCGATCATATCCTCAAGAGATTTGTACGTAATGTCAGATTCGCTCGTATATCCAAGAGCCTCCGCTTTTTTGAGGCTGAGTTTTGCCTCTTCTAACATATCGAGCGCTTTTTTCTTATCAGTTTTGGCCAGTTTTTGCGCCACTTGTACAAGATGAATAGCTTCAATAAGGGGCAAGGGCGTAATCATATCCACCTCTACAAAAGTGGCCAAAGCTTGAGCCAAAACACTTTTAGCCTCATTGATTCTATCTTCGTGCAAAAATTTCGCAGCCAATTTTAAAGCCGCGGGATAAGAAGCCAAAGGTAAATTGATCACTTTAAGTACGATTTCGCTTCGCAGCGTATCAAGGATCAATCTTGCTTGTTGGATCTTATTGTCAGCTAACAAGGCTTTAGCGGTGATGATACCGGTCTTGATATCTTCTAAAGTTCCGGGAAAATCCACCACCTCGATAGAGCTGTCAATTGGAATGAGTGCTGGAGCGTTTGGAGCGCTCAGCACCACCTCTAATTTACCAATAGCCTTTTCCAAATCCTTAATCGCTTGGTCTTTATTGCCTTTATCCAGCTCTGCGAGCACTTTATTGGTAAGAGCTACGGCATCGACCGCCTCTTTGACGATCTTGACCTCTTTTTGCTCTTTTTGTGCTTTAGCTTTCGCTTCGGCTACCGCCTTATTGGACTCCGCTTTAGTAGCGGCTGAAGCAAAAGCACCACTGACTAACAACCCTGCAGCAACGAAACTAACGAGTAGTTTTCTCATGCGTACCCTCCTATATTGTTTTGGAATGGTAAAATTTTAGTGTAAAAGGTTTAATCTGGCTGCTACTTTAGTTGCAATCTATCAAGAAGTTTGGCGATATTTTTGAGTTTGAGCTTTTTGCGCTCCACCTCCAAGCTGCCGTCGCGTTTGAGCTCTTGGATATGGCGGTTGACCACGTGGCGCACAGTGCCAATAAGCGAAGCGATCTCTTCGTGGGGCAGATCATGGATAAGTTTGAGCTTGGCCGAATCTGGATCAAAATATTTAAGCAACAATTTAATAAATCTTGTGGAAGTATCGTGTAGACTCAAGTCTGTGGCCAGCTCTTCTAGATTTCTCATTTGAGCCGCCACATAGTGAAAGAAGAGGTTGCGAAACTCCGGATTGGTCTCTATCCACTCTTTGACCCTCTCAATGGGTACGCGCAACGCCTTGGTATCTTCATATGCGTGGGTCAACACCTCGTGGGGTTTGCCATCGAGCAAAACGACCACATCAAACATATCGCCTCTACTAAGAATCTTGATGGTCTGCTCTTTGGTGGTCTCAAAATTAAACTGATATACTTTAATCCGCCCGTCGATGATAAAATAGAAGTAGTGCAGCGTATCCTCAATGCTCATCGCCGGCATATTCTTATGAAAATAGACGATTTTGCCATAGCGGTTGATATCTTCGATAATAAATTTGGGTACGGCGGAAAAAAGCTCGATATTGTACTCACGCCTATCCATCAAAACTCCAATCCAAAACTTCCAAAGCCCCCAAGATTTGGATTTTGATATCCAAACTGTACAGCTTTGCTTTGAAGCATCACAATATCATTTTTAGGATCGATCCCTTGGGGACAGACTTGGGTACAGTTACCACACAGCGTACAGTCCCAAATACCGTTTTGGACTACAGCGTCAATATGCTCCTTTTTGGCTTGCTCTCTCTTATCCGCCACATAGCGCCACACCCGAGAAAGAGCAAAAGGGCCCAAAAAAGCTTCATTACTCTCGTAGACCGGACAGCTACTCAAACAGCCGCTACACAAGATACAATCACTTTGACGCTCGATGAGTCGCTCATCCTCTTCATTCATCGCTACTTTTTGCATATCTAAGGGGTATGCTTTGGAGGACCCAAGTGTTACAAGCGCATCTTCTAGTCGTACCGACAGATCTCTGATTACGTCCACCACACTCAAGGGCTCTATGTACTCCCCATCTTTGGGAATATGCTGGCAAGCGAGTACCTCCTTGCCCTCTACCCGTACCGCACAACTGCCGCACACGCCGCTTCGACACATATAATCAAACGTAAGGGTTCGATCCTTTTGCCGCTTGATCTGGAGCAGTGCATCGAGCAAAGTGGGCGCATTGTCTACCTCATACTCCATATCGATGGAGGGAGGCTCAAAATGGGGATGGAATCGTTTGATTTTGATTTTCATGACATTTTTTCCAAACAGTTTTCATTATGATACAATCAATATCATTTAAATAAATTGAAATAAAAAAAGATCAAAGCCAAACTACTCTACCTTGAGGTAAAACGCTTCTTTTTAACCTCTTTTTACCACAACCCGCTTAAAACTCCAAACTTTAGCTTTTTCAAGCTCCAATCCCTACCTTTTGCCCTTAAGCTAATCTTTGCAAAATTGTCTGATAGATATTCTTAGATGGTGCGAGGAGTGTGTCAAACAGGTTTAAAATCGGCACACAACACCCCATTTTCTTTCCATATCATCGTATGGGCCAAAAACTTCTTGTCATCCCTTTGGGGATAATCGGCTCGAAAATGAGCTCCCCTGCTCTCGGTTCGCTGGATCGCTCCTACAAGCACCGCCTCGGCAAGTTCTACCATATTGCCATATTCCAAAAAGTTTATAAGCTCTTTATTCATCAAAGGACTCTTATCCCGTACCCCCATAAAAGCGAGCTCCTTTTGATGCTGGCGTACTACACTGAGCACCCCTTTAAGACGCATCTCTTCTCGTACGATGCCGCAATTATGGTACATAATTTTGCTCAAAAATTCCTGACGCTCCCAAAAATCGATCTGATTTGGGAGAGCAAAAACGGCTTTAATAAAGTTAGTATCGATCTTAGTACGCTCAAAAAGCTTTTGTTGGGGGGCTTGCTCCATTTGCGCTGCCGATTGAGCCGCCTTTTTGCCTAGTACCACCAGCTCCAACAAAGAGTTGCCCCCAAGACGATTGGCTCCGTGTAACTTGGCATTGGTACACTCTCCTACGGCATAGAGCCCTTGAATACTGCTTTGCATATTCTCATCCACATCGATACCACCCATAGTGTAATGGGCCACGGGTCGAATGGGTACTGGCTCTTTTAGCGGATCGACCCCCTCGTACAAAAGGGCTAGTTTACGCTCTTGGGGAAGATTCTTTTCGATAAACTCCTTGCCCAAATGGCGCATATCCAAAAAAATCTCCCTCCCTTCCTCCATCGCTTCAAAAATTGCTCGGCTGAGCCGATCTCTTGTCCACAGCTCCCCACCGATCTCTTGGCCCTCTTGATCGATAAGACGGGCACCCGCTCCTCTAGCCGCTTCACTAATAAGAATAGAGCTCTTTTTCAAAGCGGTAGGATGAAACTGCACAAATTCCAAATCGCTCAGTTTCGCTCCGGCCCGCATCGCAGCCGCTACACCCTCTCCAAAGCTTCCAAAGCCATTGGTGCTCAAAGCCCCATACATCTTGGCATATCCTCCAGTGGCCAAGATGACCGCTTTGGCCAAAATCTGTTCTACTTTGCCTCTTGCCATATCAAGAACACTCACCCCTTTACATACCCCATCTTCTTCAATGATATTGAGCAAAAAGGTACGCGATCGCAGGGCAACTCCAAGTTTTACAGCGTTGTCATAAAGGGTATGTAAAAGTTTTAGTCCTGTGTAATCTTGTGCGTAACAAGCTCTTGGATAAGTAGCTCCTCCTAGTCGACGCTGAGCTATGGCTTCGCCTTTTCGACTAAAGGGCATTCCTATGCTATCAAGCCACTCTATAGCTTTTGGAGCGGCACGACACACCTCTTGGACAATAGCCTCCTTGGCCAATCCCACTCCAGCTTTAAGAGTGTCTTGGATATGGCTATCGCAAGAATCGGGAGGATACAAAGCTGCGTTTATACCCCCTTGCGCCATAGAAGTTTGGGATTGGGTGGGGTAGTGTTTGCTCAATACCAATACGCTCTTACCCAAAGTGGCGGCTTCGATAGCGGCTACCAAAGCGGCCCCTCCGCCGCCTACAATCACAATATCAAACATTACTCCTCTCTTAAAAAGAGGGGTTCAATTTTGATTACCCGATCACCCCGAAGATAGAGTCGCACCCGATCGCCCGGACGAAACCAAAAGGGACGCCGAGAATCGATGGCTACCACTGTAGCGATCTTTCGTCCATTATCAAGTTTGATCACTAGCTCTTGGGCATTGGCGTGGGAGAGTTTGTCACCGATGACCGCTCCAGTAATCGCTCCGGCCACGGTAGCCACATCTCTGCCGCTTCCGCCACCCACTTGATGTCCAAGAACTGCTCCAATGATACCCCCAAGAATCGCTCCGGTACCATTATCTTGCATCTGTACGGCCTTGGCTGAGACCACTACCCCATCATAAGGTATAAGCACCTCACCAATTTGAGCCGTAGAGTATCCTTTGGGAGCGCATCCGCTAAACGCTAGGATCAAAAGCATGGCCACAGCCGTCCATATCTTTTTCATTTTTTCTCCAATCTTTGACTATCTATCTCTATGAGCGTATGCACATTACCTCTTGGATTAAAATCCGCTACCAGTTTCATCGATTTTGGCTTAAGCTTTTCGTATAGAGTATCAAATATCTCATTAGCGCTATCTTCATGTGAGATATAACGATCCCGAAAAGAGTTGATATAGAGCTTTAACGCTTTGAGCTCCACCACAAACTTGTCTGGAATATACTCTAAATGGATAGTGGCATAGTCTGGATAGCCGCTTCTTGGACATAAGCAGCTAAATTCTGGCAAAGTGATCTTGATCACATACTCTTTTTGATGCTTATTGGGCCAAATCTCCAAATCCTTTGCGGGATCAAAATTCTTGACCTCCCTCTCACCATAGCGCATACTACTCTCCTACAAAACTTTTAAAGCTTTTTGCATCCAAGGGTTTGGCAACGGCATACCCTTGAATATAGTCAACTCCCATCTTTTGAATCCTTGCTACCATCTCCTCTTTATCAATAAATTTTACCACACTCTTAATGCCCAAATCTTTAAAAAGTTCAATCCAATGGGTTAAAAGGGCTTTATATCTTGGATTGTCTAGATGCTTTGTAAAAAATTTATCAAAATGGATAAAATCGACCTCGATACTCTTAATATACTCCACTGAGGCATTACAGGAACCAAAATTGTCAAAAGCTATATGAAACCCTTGCTCTTTATAACTCTCAAGCACTTTTTTATAATAGCTGATATCTTTGTAAATACCCATCTCAAAAAGCTCTATCGCCACATGAGCGGGAGAGAGTTCAACGCTATCGAAAAGATCAAAAAAGTTTTGGGTAAAGCGGCGATTGCGCACGGAATAAGGAGAAAGATTGAGACTATAAATAACCCATAGAGGCAATTTTTCTTGTTTGATCTGGCGTAAAAGCTCTTGTGTCAAAGCTAAATCAAAAGCATTCTCCAAGCCCAAGCGATTCACTACAGGTATAAACTGGCTAGGATGGATAAGATTGCCCTCCTCGTCTAAAAGCTTAACCAAAATCTCCGCCGTATCGAAACGCCGGGTATGAAGATTAAGGGTTGGTTGAAAAAGTAAAGAGAGTCTATGTTCTTGAATACTTTGGGCTATTTGCCTCTCAAACTCTTTAGAGTTCTCCTTTCTCTTTTGATACAGACGGCTCTGTTTGGCTTTGCTTTTACACTTCCCTTTGCAGTAATAGATCTCTTCATAAAGTTGATCAAAAAGAGATTGGAGATTATCTATAGAGGAGGGGACTTTGAGATAGGAGGCAAAAAGTTTTATCTCAATATTGCGTATGAAACTATTATCATACTCTTTCATAAACTCCTCTAAAACTTCTTTGACTCGCTCCTCATCACTCTCTACCACCACAATAAAATCTCCTGCTTGCAGCCGTCCGATGGGTACTTGACCAAAATAGTTTGAAAAAAAATGATCAATTAATAACGCCAAATCTTTTAAAATCTTATCGCCGTTTTCTATGCCGTAGCGCTCGTTAATCTCTTTGATATTATCCAAAGAGATAAGCACCAGCACGCTTTTATTCGGCTTGAGATAGCGGCGTAAGAATGTACTAAGATATTTTCGATTAAAAGTAGAAGTCGTCTCGTCAATAACTTTCTCTCTTAACTCGGCAAAAATCAAAAAGAAAATGTAGTAGACTGAGACAAAAATTCCACCCAACAGAATAAAAAGATTGTACCAAAAAGATTTATGTTCGCTAAAAATTACAAAAACGAGCAAAGCGGTAAGGATGATAACGGGCAAAGAGACCCGTAAAGCGAGGTAAAATTTTCTTTTTTTATCTTCTTTTAACGCATACACTTATACATCCAAATGCTTTACGTCTTTGGCGTGCTCTTCGATATATCTCTTTCTTGGTTCCACCTCATCTCCCATAAAGAGATTAAAAATCTCACTGGCGTGCTCAGCATTTTCTACCGTTACTCGAAGAAGTCGTCTATTTTGTGGATCCATCGTAGTCTCCCATAACTGCTCTGGGTTCATCTCTCCAAGCCCTTTATAGCGCTGGATATAGGCCCCTTTTTTCGCATTCGCCTCTACGCGTTCAAGCACCTCCATCAAATCTTTGCCTTTGAGCCCCTCAGGGATGCGCTCTTTAATTTTTTCATAGATGTAGACCGCCTCCACATAGTACGGATTGGTAAAAAGATTTTCATCCACGAGGATCTCTTCGAGCCCCTCATCGGTCTGGACATAGAGGTGAATTTTTTGTTCATCAATCTCTTTATTAAGAATATTGTACCCTTTGTGGATCAAAAACTCTTCGATTTTTTGAAAAAGTTCTTGGCTTTGCAAAGCAGCCAAATTTTTATGCTCCACCAAATAACGCACTACCTCAATTAAAGAGTAGCGCCTCTCTAGATCGTTTAACACCATACGATAGTGTGCTACTAATTTCAAAAAATCAATCAGATCATAACGACCCAAATGCACCTCATCGAATAAAACTTCTACGCCGTTTTCTATCAAGAACCGATTGAGTTCCGCATCATCTTTTAAATAGACCTCTTTTTTGCCCTTTTTATATCGATACAGAGGTGGCTGAGCCATATAAAGATATCCTTTTTCCACTACGGGAAACAAAAAACGGAAGAAAAAAGTAAGCAAAAGCGTCTGGATATGGCTGCCATCCACATCCGCATCGGTCATGATGATAATCTTGTGATAGCGAAGTCTATCTTCGTTAAATTCCTCCCCTATGCCGCATCCTAAAGCGGTGATGATATTTTTGATCTCTTCAGATTTAAGGATCTTATCCAATCTTGCTTTTTCTACATTAAGAATCTTCCCTTTAAGGGGCAAAATGGCTTGAAATACCCGATCACGTCCTTGCTTTGCGCTTCCTCCGGCACTATCGCCCTCTACCAAAAAAAGCTCACTTATCGTAGGGTCTTTGCTTTGACAATCGGCTAATTTACCCGGTAGTGTCCCTACGCTCATGCTATCTTTGCGCCGTACCAGCTCTCTAGCCTTTTTGGCCGCCTCTCTCCCCCTAGCAGCCGCCAACACTTTTTGCATAACGGCTTTAGCATCGATGGGATTTTCCTCAAAATATTTAGTAAGCTTGTCATAGGTGAGTTTTTGGACGATGGGACGTACGTACGACGATCCCAATTTTCCTTTGGTCTGCCCTTCAAACTGAGGCTCAGGGACTTTGACGCTCACAACGGCTACAAGTCCCTCTCGCACATCCTCGCCGGTAATTTTGACGCTTCTTTCTTTGACTGAGGCGTTTTGAGCGATATAGTTGGATATGGCTCTAGTAAGTCCCGCCCGAAAGCCGCTCTCATGGGTCCCACCCTCTGGAGTTCGGATATTATTGACAAAGCTGAGGACTTTCTCGTTGTAGTCGGTGTTATATAACAAAGCGATATCGACTTCTACATCATCGATTTTATCGTGGATCTCTATAGGCTTAATAATAGGCTCTTTGGTGGTTAGATCCTCGACAAATTGACGAAGCCCCCCTTCAAAATGGTAGACCTCTTTTTTGCCTACTCGCTCGTCTTTAAAAGTGATGGTGATATTTGGATTGAGATAGGCCAACTCTTTGAAACGTTGGGCTAAAATGTCGTAGCGAAACTCTGTCGTCTCAAAAATCTCTTCGTCTGGCCAAAACTCGATGGTAGTGCCGGTGCGATTGGTGTGGCCAATTACTACCAAATCAGTGATCGGTACGCCCCTTTCAAACTCTTGACGCCAAATTTTGCCCTCACGCTTAATGGTCATAATAAGCTTTTTGGACAAGGCGTTGACCACACTTACGCCCACGCCGTGCAGACCGCCGCTTACTTTGTACGCACTCTCCCCTCCAAATTTCCCTCCGGCGTGCAAAACCGTTAGCACTACCGTAGCCGCGGGAATTTTTTCCGTTGGATGTATACCTACTGGAATCCCTCGACCGTTATCGCTAATTCTTGCGCTCCCTTCTTTTGTCAAAACTACTTCGATCTTGTCGCAATACCCCGCCATCGCCTCATCGATAGCGTTGTCTACGACTTCGTAGATCAAATGATGTAGTCCTTTAACACTCGTATCGCCAATATACATTCCCGGTCGTTTTCTGACCGCTTCGAGGCCCTTTAGGACCTTAATCATTTCGGCGCTGTATCTCTTCTCCATTTTCCCTCTTTTTGATCGAATTATATCTTAAATCATGATGGGCATTACAATGGTAATAAAGTTGTCCTCTTTGAGTTCGAAAGGCAGTTCCTTGCCGTTAATGCCCATTTGAAATATCTCACCCTCCATATTGGCCAAAAAATCTAAAATATAGCGACTATTAACGGCCATAATGAACTCCTCTGTAAAAGGGGTTTGAATTTCAAGCTCTGTTTGTGCCTCGATATTTTCTTCGCTTAAACTTTTAAAAATGATTTTGTCTGGAAAAAAAGAGAGCAGGATTTCGTTTGAAACAATGGTTATCTGTTTGATCGCTTCGATCATTTTATCTTTTGGTAAAGTTAAGATATAGCGTAGCTCTTTTGG
>JALWCE010000117.1 GCA_027036935.1 Nitratiruptor sp.
TTCAATAACTTGAGGCTCGCACTCTCTTAATATGACGCTGCCGCCACTCGTAACATTAGTGCGCCAATCCCCATCTTTAGCTTTGCGTCCATAGCAAGCGATAAACTCCCCATCCACCAAATCTATACGATAATCGCTCCCGTCATAATCGATAAACTTCTCGATATAGAAAAATCGCAAATCGGTCTGATTCAAAAATGGTAAGATCATATCGAGCTTATCCTTGCTATCGACAAGCGCCATTCCCATACCGCCCCAGCCGTCAACGGTTTTAAATACCGCTTTGCCCCACTCCATCACTTTGGCTCGTATATGTTGCACATCCTCCCTATGACACAAAAAGTACTCAGCCGTAGGGAGACCGGCATTTCTGAGCAGATCATTGGTTTGAAACTTATCCTCACTGATACTAAAAGCTTCAAAATTATTAATACAAGGTACATGACGATCCAAAACCCCATACAAATAGACCTGATATCTCGTCTGTTCCCCCGCATTGTAACTAAAAAAGCAGTCTAGATCATACAAATTTAGCCCATTCCAAAACATTTTTCCACTCTCGGCCACGGCATTTCGTAAATTGATGCCAGTAACGACTTCATGCCCCAAATCTTGCAAAAGCGAGACTATCTTTTGCTCGATCCTATCACCCCCGCCATTTTGGTACATCCACATACCGACTCGTCCCATAGTACGCCCTTAAGTAATTTTTTCCTATAATTATTTTGAAAATAATACTCAAAAAAAGCTAAAGGTTTGCTATGAACTATAACTATGCTGAATTACAAGAGCTAATCGAAATCAACTCCTATACTAAAAATAAAAAAGGAGTAGATCAATGTGGCAATTTGGTGCGCCAAAAGCTTGAAACTCTTGGCTATAAGACAAAAATTTTTGAAAGAGAAAAGTTTGGCAACCACTTGTGGTTTACTTCCCAGAAAAGAGCTGGGAAAAAAATGTTACTTTTAGGACATTTAGATACCGTCTTTCCTCCTGGAACTTTTGAGGGCTTTAGGGAGGATAAAGAGTGGATATATGGTCCTGGGGTATGTGATATGAAAGGGGGCATTATGGTAATGATCGAAGCTCTTAGAAACCAAAAAAATATTCACAATATAGATGTATTTCTTGTCAGTGACGAAGAGATCGGCAGCGACGACTCTAGAGCCATCACCTATGAGCTGGCTAAAGAGTATGACTACTGCTTGGTCTTTGAAGCGGCGGGCCAAAATGGTCAAATTGTCACGGCTAGAAAAGGGATTGGCACATTTTATGTTGATATCAGGGGGAAAGCAGCCCATGCAGGCAACAACTATACCCAAGGTATCGATGCCAACCAAGAAGCGGCCCATAAACTTTTAGCATTATCACATCTTACCAATTTAGAACTTGGCACAACCATCAATGTAGGTCGCATCGAAGGAGGGATAGGGGCCAATACAATCAGCCCTCAAGCCAAACTTATTTTTGAGGCAAGATTTACCAGTTCTGCTCAGCGGGATCAGATCCTTGATGAGATTGCCCAAATCGTACACACCTCTTTTATTCCCGGTACCGATGCCAAGCTTGATGGAGGACTGCAAAGAGACGTTATGGAAGAGACCCCTGAGCAAGCCCAGCTTCTTCATAAAATTGGGCAATGGAGCTCCACAAACATCTTTACAGAACATAGAGGTGGAGGAAGCGATGCCAATATCGCCGCCAGCGCGGGCACACCCACGCTTGATGGTTTTGGACCCTATGGCGAAGGAGATCATACGATCCACGAGCGAGCAAGCAAAAAAAGCTTTGAAGAAAGAGTAGAGCTCACGAGTAAAATACTCGCTGGCTTTATGGCTAATGAGACGGAGTGATCAGGAGTTCCACTTTCGGCGGAGCTCCTCTTGACGCTTGATAAAGTCATGGATCAAACTTTGCTGATCAAAACCCATCTTTTTTTTGATCTCTTCTTTTTTTAAGCCGCAAAACGCTATCGCTTCTTCTAAAATTTTTTCGCTTTCTAATAAAATCTCCGGTTTAAAACCATGTTTATATACATAGCGAAAAAGACATCGCATCTCAGATTCACTTAAATCCCTGTGGCTCATAACGACCAAAAAATGTTTATACTCTCGTCTTTTCTTATCAAATCGAAGGTAGACGGCAACTAGTAATAAAAGTAGAAAAAATCCCCCTAAAATTGCCAATACCAAAACAAGATCTTGCGTAGAAGTAGATGTAGGCTTTAGAAAATCTAGCGTTTTCATCAGATTTGATACCCCATTTGTATCGCCACTTCTTTAATATGCTCTAGACGTTTCTCAATAGGGGGATGAGAAGCAAACAGATACTCTAAAAATCCTACAATCCCAAAAGCTTTCATATCGCTTGGCAAAGCCACTTGCTCTTTTGGCAGCTGTCCCAGCTTGGCCAAAGCGTAGTAGATACCGCGAGGACCATCAAGACGAACAGCTCCCTCATCGGCTTTATACTCCCGATACCTGCTAAACCACATCGCCAACATAGTTGCAAAAAGAGTCAATACCATCTCCAATACAAAACTAATAGCCATATATGCCATGGGACTTGGATTGCCCTCTTCATCTTTGGGAGCAAGTATTTGCGCAAGCAGTCGAGAGAGGAAAAAGACAAAGGTGTTGAGTACTCCTTGCAGCAGCGTCATCGTAATCATATCTCCATGTTTGATATGACTAATCTCATGAGCCAAAACCCCCTCTACCTCTTTTGGCTCCATCATCTCAAGCAAAGATGTGGAGACAGCGACAAGAGCGTCGTTACGATTCCATCCAGTAGCAAATGCATTAGGAGGTCCATCAAAGATACCAACCTCTGGCATTCCAATCCCAGCCTCATCCGCTAACTTCGCTACGGTAGAGACAAGCCACTCTTCAGTGGCATTGGCAGGAGACTCAATCACTTGTACTCCCATTTGCATTTTGGCCATCCATTTGGATAAAAACAAACTGATAAGCGAGCCGCTAAATCCCACGATAAACGAAAGTATCAGCAAACCGCTAACGGTACTTTGATCCAAACGGATGCCAAAAACGGCCTCTAGCACAAAGATCGTCAAATAGATTGAGGCCATTACGGCTAAGTTCATAAGTAAAAAAAGTACTATACCCATTGTTTCTCCTTTTTTCCCATAATTGTAGCATAAGGAGACTCTGCTCTTCTATTGCATAGCCCCCAAAGGGGCTGTAATTAGAGCTTGACGATGCGGCTACGCACATCCTTGGTCGCTTCGACCATATTGGTCAAAGCGGGGATTACCTCTTCCCATCTGCGGGTTTTGAGACCACAGTCTGGATTGATCCAAAGCAGTCTGGCCGGAAAGACTTTGAGCCGATCCTCGATCTGGGCGATGAGCTCCTCTTTGGATGGAATCCGTGGCGAGTGGATATCATAGACCCCCGCTCCCACCTCCTTTTTGTAGTGGTAGTTGCGAAAGGCTTCTAAAAGTCTGTTGCCATTTCGTGCCGTCTCTATAGAGATCACATCCGCATCCATCGCATCGATGGTTGGCATGATGTCATTAAAGTCGCTGTAACACATATGGGTATGGATCTGGGTCTTGGGTCTAGCTGGAGCGGTAGAGATCTTGAAGCTCTCCACCGCCACTCTTTCATATTCGTTTCTATTTTCGCTTCTAAGAGGATAGCCCTCTTTAAAGGCAGCTTCATCTACTTGGATCACCTTGATACCGGCATCTTGAAGATCTCGTACCTCGTCGGCGATAGCCAGTGCCATCTGCTTGTAGACCAGCTCACGATCGAGATCGTCTCGTACAAACGACCAGTTGAGCATGGTCACGGGACCTGTGAGCATCCCTTTCATGGGCTTGTCGGTAAGGCTTTGAGCATAAGTGATCCACTCTACGGTCATGGGAGCCGGGCGGCTTACGTCTCCATAGATGATGGGAGGCTTGACACAGCGGCTGCCGTAGCTTTGCACCCAGCCGTTTTCACTGAAAGCTACACCACTAAGCATCTGGCCAAAATACTCTACCATATCGTTTCGTTCAAACTCCCCATGTACTAGAACATCCAGTCCAATATCCTCTTGGACGTTGACGCAATAGCGGATCATCTCCTTGATTTTTGCTTTATACTCCTCTTGGCTGATTTTGCCCTCTTTGTAGTCACGGCGTAGTTTGCGCACCTCCGACGTTTGCGGGAAGCTTCCAATCGTGGTGGTAGGTAGCATCGGATAGCCAAGGATCTCTCGCTGCAAAGGCAGTCGCTCCTCACCCCTCATCTGGCGCTCTTTCTCCTCTGGCTTCAGATTGGCCAAGCGCTCCTGCACCGCTTTGTTATGAATCTGCAAGGAGCTTTTTCTAGTCTCGTTTGCCGCCTTGTTTGCTTCTAGCAGCTCCCGGTCCTCTCCTATCTCTTTGCCCCGATAGAGTTTGTCTATGAGTCGAAGCTCGGCTAGTTTTTCGTTGGTAAAGGCGAGCCAGCTTTTGATATTGCTGTCAAGCTTTTTTTCATAAGCTAAAGTATAGGGCACATGCAAAAGCGAACAGCTGGTAGAGACGATCACTTGATCTTTTTCGATAGGAAGCTCTTGCAAAAACTGCACTTTTTTATCGATATCGCTCACCCAGATGTTACGCCCATCCACTACTCCGGCAATGAGCTTTTTGCCACTTTTTGCGATCTCTTCTACGCTTTGTATATTTTTGGGCCCATGGACGAAATCTAACCCAATACCACTAATAGGAGTATCGATGAGCTGCTCTACCACTTCGTTCGCATGCTCAAAATAGGTGACGATATAGCTTTCGATTCCCTTGGTAGGTATTACCTTATAGGCTTGTTTTATAGCCTCCAGCTGTTTTTGCGTAGGATCTTTTACAAGTGCGGGCTCATCGAATTGCACCATTTTCACTCCAGCCTCTTTGAGTCCCTCCATCGCCTCTTTGTATATGGGCAGCACTCTTGGCAGCAGATCCAGTGGATCACTCCCGTCGATAGTGCGAGATAGACTCAAAAATGTTACTGGTCCTATGAGATTGACTTTCGTCTCTATCCCCAAAGCCTTCGCCTCTTTAAACTCATTCAAAGGCTTTTGTAGATTTAAAGCAAACTCCATATCTTTACGCAGCTGAGGGACGAAGTAGTGGTAATTGGTATTGAACCACTTGGTCATCGGCAAGGCCTTGTGGTTTTGATCGCCCCTTGCCATTACAAAATAGCGATCGATCCCCTCAAGATCCTTATACTCCTGTGGTTCGGCACCCAGCATTACGATCATATCGATCATCTGATCATAGTAGCTAAAGTCGTTGCTACTGATATACTCTATGCCCGCTTCTTTTTGATAGTTCCAATGTCTAGCTCTTAGCTCCTTAGCCACCTCTTCTAGTTCATTGAGGCTCGTTTCACCTCGCCAATATTTTTCTAAAGCAAACTTTAGCTCTCTTTTTTCTCCAATACGCGGATATCCAACAACATACGGCACAATGCTCTCCTTATTTTGTTTATTTTGTTTGATAGTAATTCAGTGATAGTAATTCAGTAAAAGTATTAAAAGGAGTTAAGAATAAGGAGGAGCTATACCTGTTTTGGTATAGCGGCATTTGCATAACGGAGGTTTTTTGATACGGCTGAGCCTCAGGGCTTTGTGTGCTTGACAAGCAAAGAAAATATTGCAATGACAAGGTTTGGGTAGTGCCAAGAGATCCTCGTCAGGAGGTGGCTCCTCGTAGCTCTCTTGGATAAATCGGACAAAAAGATAAGGCCTAATGCGCTCTTGCTCTTTATGCAGTGTGACCATATTGGTCGTAGCGGTAATAGCTTGCAAAGAAAAGTAGCGCTTAAATCCTTTAGCGAGCAAGAAGATACCTCTCTAATATCTTTTGTGCGGCAACCGAGTCCAACTTGCCATCTTTTTTGTGGCGCATCACCCCTTTTGTCGCCTCTTTGGCCTCATGGGAGGTAAAATCCTCGTCCACATACTCTATCTCTCCATCAAAATCCACAAGCCCCACAAAGTGCTTGATCTTTTTTTCCATCACCTCTTTGCTAGAGCCTTGAGGCAATCCTACAACCAGTCGCTCTATCCCCCACTCTTTCAAAAAGTCGCTTACATCTTTGGCCGCTTGATTGCGGTTTTTGCGCATTATTGGATTTTGGGGCAGTGCGATCTTGCCATCGAGGCTCATTGCAACACCGATACGGCGCTCGCCCACATCCAGTGCCGCAATCTTATTTGCCAAGGCAAAACTCCCCAAACATCTTATCGAGCAGCTCTTCGCTTTGCATGGGTCGAGTAATGGAAGCTATGGCTCTGATCGCCTCATTGAGATGAAAGGCGAATATCTCCAGCTCCCCCATCTGCAAAGGTAGCTTGGCCGCTTCGATATTTTTCCTCGCCTCTTCTACCGCTTCGATTTGGCGTTGGGAGATAAGTAGTATCTCATCACTTTTGGCCAAATTATCCAAAAGCTCCTGTAATCGCTCGATCAGAGGAGAGATATCGTGCTTGATGCTGAGCCTCAAAGCTTCCATAGGTAGGTTGGCCTTTTCGCCTTTGTCGATTTTATTCAAAACGATAATGATCTCCTTTTGATCTTTATAGCGCTCAATGAGCTCCACGATCTTTTGGTCCTCTTCATCCAAAGGTTTGGATGCATCAAACATCGCTATAACGATATCGCTCTCCTCGATCGCTTGGATACTGCGTTTTACTCCTATACGCTCGATCTCATCCTCAGCCTCCCTAATACCTGCAGTATCCACAAAGCGCACCAAATGGGATCCTATGCGTACACTCTCTTCAATCGTATCTCTGGTGGTGCCTGCCATATCACTCACAATCGCCCGCTCATAATCAAGCAAAGCGTTAAGTAGCGAGCTTTTACCAGTATTTGGTTTACCGATGATGGCAACTTTAAAACCTTCTAATAATCCAACTCGTCGCTTGCTTGATGCTATGATACGCTCCATTTGTTTGGCGATTTCTTGGAGCTGCTCTTGCATCTGCTGGGCCAAATCTTTGGGCAGATCCTCCTCGGCGTAGTCGATGTTGACCTCCACGTAGGCCAAGATGCGGATGAGGCGCTCACGCACCTCCTCCACAAACTTTCCCAGTTCGCCTCGTAGCTGTTTGGCCAAGATTTTGGCCGCATCCTCGCTTTTGGCCTCGATGAGTTTGGCGATGGCTTCCGCTTCACTTAGATCTATCTTGCCATTTAAAAAAGCTCGCTTGCTAAATTCCCCTGGCTCGGCGAGTCTAGCTCCAAGCTCTAGGACTCTGCGCAAAATCATTTGCGCCACTACGATCCCGCCATGGCACTGAAACTCCACTACATCTTCTCCGGTAAAACTTTTAGGTGCTTGGAAATAGAGCACGATTGCTTGATCGATCGGCTCACCCGATGCATCGTAGAGCTCTCTAAGATGGGCGTAGCGTGGTTTCAAAATCTCGTTTTTACTGATCTGTTTGGCGATGGAAAGAGCCTCGGAACCGCTAAGGCGTACGATGGCAATGGAACCGACCCCGTGCG
>JALWCE010000118.1 GCA_027036935.1 Nitratiruptor sp.
TCTTCGTATGTGGTTGGCTGTTTAATAGGAAAATTTTTATGCCACAAAACTAGCCGTCTGGGCGTATAGTACAATGAAAACTCGCTTTGTACTCCGTAACGCTCAAGTACCTTTTGCCATTTTGGTTCAATATTTGGAAGCTCTTTTAAAAAAGGGATGGCCGGAAGCTCTTCCACCCCGATTTCTATCAATAGCGGTTGGGTCATAACGCACCTTTTTTACTTGCTATTGTAATCTATTTTACTTTTCATCCCGCTTATGGTGTCCCCTTTGACGATGATACCCCACCACAATCCAGATCATAAAAAGCACAAACACTCCGGTTATCACCGTATCTACTACTTCTTTCATTGCCCATCCTTGTTATAATTGCATCAAACAAAAAGGAGTTGATATGACATTTAAAACTCACATAATTTTTGCTGAGAGCCTCGCCTTGCCCCCGGCTTTATACCTTTACTTCCACCATGCACTCTCCTTAGAACACCTAGCCCTTTATGGCGCCACCGTAGCAATTGGTTCTTTGTTGCCCGATCTAGACCATAGCAGATCTTTCATCTCCAAAAGGGTTCCCTTTATCCCCTATCTTTTGAGCCTTTTTACACACCACCGAGGTTTTACCCATTCGATGCAAGGCATCGTCTTTATAGGAATGTTTCTTACCATCCTTGTTCTTGCCAAATATCTTCCTCGTTTTTTAGCCATAGGGTTTTTTGTCGGGTATGTACTCCACATCGTAGGTGATGCTATGACATTGGCTGGTATCAAAAACTTTTGCTGTAAAAAAGGGTTGTACCTCTTGCCAAAATTCTTGCGCTTTAAAACAGGCTCAAAGATCGAGCGCTTCTATTTTTTTCTTTTTAGCGCAATACTTCTTATTGAGCTCTCCTTGACACATCCACAATTTTTTAAATATGCTAAGGAGCTTACAGCGCACGTGACACTCCAAGATATCCAAGAAACTCTTGCCCAAGGTATTGTGGATATAAAGCGCCTTTTTTTTCACTCTATAAACTTTTTAAAAAAGTCGTTATAATTTTGCCTAATAGCCTCATAAACGATAATGCCTACGCTCACGGCTAGATTGAGACTGCGTCCTTCTTTGGTCATCGGTATAGTAATTGTTTGATCTGTATACTTTTGAAGTAGATTCTGTGGGAGTCCGCTGGTCTCGCTTCCAAAAAGCAGATAATCCCCGGGCAAAAAACGAGCCTCAAAATAGGGCTTTTTGGATTTTGTAGTGGCCAAAAAACATCTCCTCGTATCCACAACCTCCATAAACTCTTCCAAACTCTCCCATACCATAAGATCGAGTTTGGACCAGTAATCAAGTCCTGCTCGCTTGAGCGCCTTATCGCTGATGGAAAATCCTAAAGGTTTAACAAGATGCAGCGTCGAGGCGGTATTGACGCAAAGTCTTCCGATATTACCCGTATTGGGAGGGATTTGAGGATTGACTAGCACCACATTAAACATCAAAAAATAACCGTCTTATTGGCATAGACAAAAATCCTATCCTCTATTGCAAGCTTAAGCGCTCGAGCAAGTACCACCTTCTCCACATCCCGTCCAGCTTTTCGCATCTCCTGCCAGTTTAATGTGTGATCTACAGGCAGCACGTCTTGAGCGATGATGGGGCCCTCATCTAGATTGTTATTAACAAAATGGGCCGTGGCTCCGATAATCTTAACGCCCCTGTCATAGGCTTGCTTGTATGGATTGGCTCCAATGAAAGCCGGTAAGAAAGAGTGGTGGATATTAATGATACGATTTTCATATCGGCTGACAAATTCTGGCGTGAGGATACGCATATATTTGGCTAAAACGATATAGTCGATTTGATCAAACATCTCAAGAAGCTCTAAGATCTTTGCCTCATGTTCGCTGCGGGATAGCTCGCCATGGGGCACATAAAAGTACTCAATCCCAAATTTTTCCACAAGAGGGCGCAGTATGTCGTAATTGGAGATTACGGCCAAGATATCCACAGGCAACTCCCCGTCATAGTGACGCATAAGAATATCGCCCAAGACGTGGCTCTCTTTTGTGGCCATCACCACGATCTTTTTTTTCTTGGGTGCGATGACGCGGATATTGGCTCCTTTTGGTAAAACCTCTTGGAGTTTTTTGGCAAGCTCCTCTTGCTCGATACCACCCCGTACCTCGCTTCGCATAAAAAACTTGTTGTTTTCTTGATCTACAAACTCGTCGTTTTTCTCGATGTTTAGATCGTTTTCAAAAAAGAGCTTGGATATTTTGTATACCAATCCCTTTTGATCCGTACAATCAATAAGTACCCTATATCTCTTCACACGCAAACCTTTGTCGTACTATTTGCAAAGTCCTTTGCCAAAGCTCTTTTCCAAGCATTGCTCCACGCAACCCCTCGCTCAAAAGCTCTTTTGGCAAAACCGGCGCAAACTTTTGCTCCCAAATTCCAAGCTCTTGAGCTGTCTCTTTGATTTTTGGTCGATAGTGGCCAAGCCAACGATTTATTGGATATTTAATGGCCAGAGCCGCCAAAAAACGCTTTGTACTACGCTTGGGTACCCCTTTTTGATCTCGTAACATTCGGCGATACTCCTTAGGAGCGCCAAGAGCCTCTAACATCGGTTCTATAGGCTTGTGGAGCGCATGTTTTAAAATGTATAAAAAATAGAATTTATAAAGACTCTTTTCAAAGCTCTTTTGGCCTCTGCCCATCTCCAAAGCAGTTTTAAAAAAGAGCTTTTTATTGAGCGAAAATCCAAAAATCTTTTGATCCACGCCCAAACTAGCCATCGCAAAAAGGCCATAATGCAAATAACGGCCTAAAAACATCTTCTCAAACTCCCAAAAGATGCGATCTGGGCTAAGATCGGTTAGATCGATACCACGCATCACCTCACAACTATGAGACTCTATGCGAAAGCCTAGCCTTGCGCTAAATTGCATACCCCGTAACACCCTAAGACTATCTTCTTTGAACTTTTCCTCATCAACAATACGGATACGACGCTTGGCAATATCTTCAATCCCTCCCCAAAAATCGAGCAAGGTAGCATCGAAGATATTCAGCATCAAAGCGTTCATACAAAAATCGCGCCGTCTACTCGCTTCCCTCTCCTGCTTGGCCAACTCCACCACAAAACCTCTATGACCTTTACCTATCTTTTTTTCAAGCCTTGGCAAGGAGACATCGATATTGGAGCGGTACTTATAGACAAAAAAGCTCTTCCCAACCCCTTTGGCTCCAAGACGCTCCATCAACTGCTCAAAAAGAGCAGGTTCTATCCCATACACCTCTAGATCAAGATCGACAACTTCTAGCGATTCACCAAGAATTTTGGAGCGCAAAAGATCACGCACGCTTCCGCCCACCATATAGACCCGATCGGTATAGGGAGCAAAGAAATGACGAAGAGATGCTAACTCTTTTTGTAAAGAGGTGGGCAAAATTGCTAGCAAAAAGGGATATCTACCCTCGTGTTTAAAGTTCGCTGGCATATTGGGCTATAAGCGAGCCCATCTCGCTGGTGGTTACCACCTCTTTAGCGTCAAAAGAGGAGAGATCTTTTGTGCGATATCCTTCTTTAAGCACCCGTTTAATAGCTTTTTCTATACGATCGGCGGCTTTGTCCTCCCCAAACTGGTAACGCAGCATCATAGCCGCACTGGCAATAGCAGCGATTGGGTTGGCTATCCCTTGGCCCGCAATGTCTGGGGCGCTGCCGTGAATAGGTTCGTAGAGTCCGTGCTTCTCCCCCAAACTCGCACTTGGCAAAAGTCCAATAGAGCCGCTGAGCATACTCGCCTCGTCGCTTAAAATATCTCCAAAAAGATTGCCAGTTACAATCACATCAAACTGCTTGGGATCTCGGATAAGCTGCATTGCCGCATTGTCCACGTACATATGCTCCAAGCTCACCTCTGGATACTCATTCGCCATTTCACTCACTGTATCTCGCCACAGCTGGCTTACTTCCAAAACGTTGGCTTTATCCACCGAAGTGACTTTCTTGTTGCGCTTCATCGCTATCTCAAAAGCTTTACAAGCAATTCGGCGCACCTCATCTTTTGTATAGCGCATCGTATTGTAGGCTTCATCCCCCTCGTAGCCTCTGGGCCGCCCAAAATAGATACCGCCAATAAGTTCTCGCACAACCATCAAATCTGTCCCTTTGATCACTTCTGGCTTGAGAGTCGAAGCGTTGATGAGCTCCTCATAAACTGTAACGGGCCGTAAATTGGCAAAGACCTCCAACGCTTTTCGCAGCTTCAAAAGACCGGTTTCTGGACGTTTTTCTCTTGGCAAGTTATCCCATTGAGGCCCTCCAATGGCACCAAAAAGCACCGCATCGCATGACTTAGCTATCTCTATAGTCTCCTCTGGAATAGGCTCGCCCGTCACATCAATAGCGGCCCCTCCTAAAAGCGCCTCTTTGTAGGTGATCTCAAAACCCTCTTTGACGCTTACCGCATCAAGGACCTTGACCGCCTCGTCAATAATTTCGGGCCCTATTCCGTCACCTTTGATCAAAGCTACACTATATTTTCTTCCCATTATTTCTCCTCTAAAATCTGCGCTTTAGCGTAGTTCATCAACCCCCCGCAGGCTAAAAGTTCTTGCATAAAAGGGGGAATGGGTGTGAATTTATATTCAATTTTTTTATTGATATCTTTAACTACGCCTCTATCCATATCGATAGTAATCAAATCCCCCTCGTTAATTTTATCGACTTGTGGCAACTCAAAAATCGGCAAACCCATATTAAAAGCGTTACGATAAAATATTCTAGCAAAACTTTTTGCCACCACCGCGGCTACGCCTGCGGCTTTGAGGGCGATGGGAGCGTGTTCTCGGCTACTGCCGCATCCAAAATTCTCTCCAGCTACGATAATATCACCGGGCTGAAGCTTCTTGACAAACTCCGGATCGGCATCTTCCATAACATGCTTAGCCAATTCATGGGGATCGGAGGTATTGAGGTATCGTGCGGCGATAATAAGATCGGTATCTATATTGTCACCAAATTTCCACACTTTTCCGGTGATGACGTTCATCCACTCTCCTAACTTAATATTTTTACCGATTTTATCAAAATAGCCGTCAAAAGGCAATGTGCTTGACACCAAAAATTTTTTTGGTATAATCGAGCAAATTTCCTCAACTTCCTTTCAAGGAGCTGCATTTGGCTGCAAAAGATATCAATAAAAAACTAGAGGCATTTTTCAACGATCACAAAAATAAATATGTAACATATGAGCAACTTGCCGAGTTGTTTGAGCGTCAACCAACCCTTGCTCAAGCCAAAAAAATATTAGGATTTCAAAAAAAATATAACGTAGACATTATCACCAGCGGTGAAGCCGCCAAAAAACTCAACATCGAAGAAAGAGCGAAAAAAGAGGAGGAGCGCAAAAGGCTCTCTGAAGAGGAGCTAGCCGAGGAGTTCGACCTCACAAAAGACAAAGAACTTTTGGAGTGGAGTAGGAGCGATAGTCCTGTGCGGATGTATCTGCGGGAGATGGGGCAGATCCCACTGCTTACAAAAGAGGAGGAGATCGAGCTATCCAAAAAGATCGAGATGGGCGAAAACATCATCCTCGACGCCATCTGCTCCGTGCCATACCTCATCGATTTTATTTTAGATTACAAAGAGCCGCTTATCAATAGGGAGCGTCGGGTTAAAGAGCTCTTTAAAAGCTTTGAAGAAGAGAGCGAGGAGGATGAAAACCTCGATAAAGAAGCGAAGAAAAAAGCAAAGTATACCAAGCGAGAAAAGAAGATCATCGAGCTTTTCAAAGCTTTGGAAAAGGCTAAAAAAGAGTGGCTTAAAGCTAGAGACAAAGAGCTGCCAGAAGATGCCACGCCAGAAGAGAGATTCCATCATGAGCTGGTCGTCGCTTTTCGTAAAAAACAGCTCAAAGAGAAGCTCCTCGACCTAGGCCCCACCAGTAAACTGATCAACGAGCTGGTCAAATCGATGGAGACAGCCCTCAAAAGTGATGAAGGCTTTGAAAAAGAGCTCAAAAAACTTGAGTATAGACTCCCGCTATTCAACGAGCAGCTGCAAGAAAACCATCGCAAACTTCTTGAAGAGATCACTACCCTCTCAAAAGAGGAGATCGCCTCAAGAGTTCCAGAGGCTACGATGGTGAGCACCTATATGGATATCAAAAAGCTCTTCCAAGCAAAAGAGGCGAGTAAAAAGGGTTTCAACCTAGAGCCAGACAAACTGGCCGAAATACTCGAACAGATCAAGCGGGGCAAAAAGATTAGCGAAGAGGCCAAAACAAGAATGGCCAAATCAAACCTCAGACTCGTGGTCTCCATCGCCAAACGCTATACCAACAGAGGACTGCCCTTTTTGGATCTGATCCAAGAGGGCAATATCGGCCTTATGAAAGCGGTGGATAAGTTCGAATACAAAAAGGGGTACAAATTCTCCACCTACGCCACATGGTGGATACGCCAAGCCATCAGCCGAGCTATCGCCGATCAAGCCAGAACAATCAGGATCCCTATCCATATGATCGAGACCATCAACCGAATCAACAAGATCGTGCGAAAGCATCTCCAAGAGACCGGTAAAGAACCAGATGTGGAGACCATCGCCAAAGAGGTGGGCCTGCCTGTAGAAAAGGTCAAAAACGTGATCAAAATCACCAAAGAGCCCGTAAGCCTCGAAGCGCCTATAGGCAGCGAGGAAGATGGCAAATTTGGAGACTTCATCGAAGACAAGAACACCCCAAATCCATTGGAAGTGATCATGCACGAAGATATGAAACAAAAGATCGACGAGATCCTAGAAAATCTCAACGAGCGTGAAAAAGCGGTGGTGCGGATGCGATTTGGTCTGATGCCAGATGAGAGCGACCGCACTCTCGAAGAGATCGGCAAGGAGCTCAACGTCACCAGAGAGCGGGTGCGTCAGATCGAAAGCAGCGCTATTAAAAAGCTCAAACATCCAAAGGTGGGCCGAAAGATCAAAAACTACATCGAAGACTGATCTTTGGCCACAAACACAGCGTAGAGCATCGTCCCCACCGGGACGATGGCAAGCCCCAGCAAAAAACTCACAGGCTCAAAAAATCCCCGTCCGATCAACCAAAGCACCACTAAAGTAAGCACCCCATAGCCGATCAGCCGATATGGGGAAAAAAAAGCGCCTGAGGTATGCAAAAAGTGCTTGAGGGCTCCGCCCTTTTTTACTCGCTCTTTTTCTCTTTCAAAAAGCTCTTTGGCGTCTTGTATCGGCTTTGCCTCTTCATAGAGCCCAAAGCGATCCTCTATCTGATCGATCGTATCGGATCCTGGGGTGGCGCTTCGTTTTTGCACAATTTTCTTGTAGCCATGAAAAGAGCCCATGACAATGAGCAAAGATGAGATGAAAGCCAGCTGGGTATTGAGTAAAAAGTATGGCGAGTGGATAACAAAAGAGAGGGCTATGACGCCCAGATCCAAAAGGATAAGAATTACCC
>JALWCE010000119.1 GCA_027036935.1 Nitratiruptor sp.
TTAGCGACGAAGAGACCATCAAAAAGGTGGAAGAAGGGTGTCGCACGGCGGATATCGGCTGCGTGGAGTGCAAAAAGTGGTGCTTGGAGTCTATCGAGAAGATTTTGGAGCCGATGCGAGAGCGACGAGCCGCCATTAGCAACGATATGATAGCCGAGGTACTCCAAAAAGGGGAGCAAAGAGCCAAAACGGAGGCGGCCAAAAAGATGCAAGCCGTCAATAAAGCGGTCTTTGAGCAGCGATGTGAGGTAGAAAAATGAGACGATACCTAGGAGTAAAGAAAAAACTTAAAATCTATATCGACAATGATGACAGATACGATGGCAAGCCTTTGTGGCAACTTTTGTTGCAAGAGGCAAAAGAGTATGGCCTAGCTGGCGCTACGGTCTACAAAGCGGTAGCGGGAATGGGTGCGCATAGCGAGATTAGAAGCTTCAATGTCTGGAGTATTAGTCAAAAACTCCCCCTCGTCATCGAGATGATCGACAGCGAGAGCAAGATCCGAGGTTTTCTCAATCAAATCGACCCCATACTCCAAGAGGCCCTCGTCACCCTCGAAGATATCGAGGTGCTGCTGTACAAACATCCAAAGTTTGGCCAATGAAACTACTGCTGGCTATCGGTATAGGGGGATTTTTTGGAGCGATTTCTCGCTATTTGATCGCTCTTGGAATGCAAAAGCTCACGGGGCTTTTGTTCCCTATTGGGACTCTCACCGTCAATGTGCTTGGCAGCTTTTTGATAGGCTTTTTGTACCTTTACTTCGAACAGAGCGTTGCGCCTTTACAAAAAGCTATGCTCATCACCGGATTTTTGGGAGCGCTTACCACCTTTAGCACCTTTAGCCTAGAAACTATGCTGATGCTCCAAGACGGGCTCTACGCCAAGGCTTTGCTCAATATCACCCTCAATGTCCTCTTGTCTCTTTTGGCCACATTTACTGCTATAATACTCTTCAAAAAAATCTATGGAGGATTGTGATGTACAGAATCGAGATGGAGAAAATGTGCGGATGCGCCAAGCGAGACGAGGAGCTCAAAAGCCGATGGCTGAGCAAAGAGTACGCTACCAAAGAAGAGGCAGAACTCGAGGCCTTGCGACTGGCCAACCACGCCAATGCCAACTGGTGCAAAAAGCATCGCTTCTACGCCTATGAAGATGAGAATAGCATCATCAAAATAGCTGTGGAGCTTAGCTGCCCCAAAGAGGTGTGATGTTTCGCCTCCCACCCGTTACCACCAATCCAAAGGGTCAGATACGAAAAGCCGGGTTCGAGATCGAGTACACGGGGCTTCGCCCCATCGAAACCGCCTCGATCATCGTCCAGCTCTTTGGGGGAGAGGTCAAGATCCTTGATGAGTACGAAACCATAGTGGGAAAAAGCCGCTACGGCAAATTTTCGATCTATTTAGACTCCGTTTATCTGCGTAAGGATAGCGAACACTATATCCTTAAAGATATGGAGGGGCTCAAAGAGCTGATCTATACCCTCTCAGAACTGGTAGTACCCTATGAAGTGGTTACACCGCCTATCCCTTTTGACCATCTAGAAGATGTGGAGCGGCTGCGGCTAGAGCTCAAAAAAAGAGGCGCCCAAGGTACGAGCGCTTCGATCCTTTATGCTTTTGGGATGCATATCAATATCGAAGCCCACTCCTATGAGACCAAAGAGATACTCGATATTTTGCGCAGTTTCGTACTACTCCAAGACTACATCGCCGAAGTTATCAAAGTAGATACTACAAGAAAGCTCACTTGGTTTATCGAACCTTTCGATAAAGAGTATGTGGAGCTGATTTTGGATAAAAACTACCGACCTACTTTCGAAGAGTTTGCAAAAGATTACATCTTTTACAATCCCACTAGAAACAGAGCGCTGGATCTGCTGCCTCTGCTTGTTTATCTCAAACCTGAGCTCAAAGAGGAACTCCCCAAGCAAAAACTCTCCCCCCGCCCAGCCTACCACTACCGCCTACCAAACTCTCGCATCGACGAGGATGATTGGAGCGTGGCTTTTGAGTTCAATCAATGGAGTCTGGTGGAGCGAGTAGCCTACCATAAGGATAAGCTTGCCGAGCTGATCGACGAGTATTGGGAGTTTGAGTCCACTCCTTTTTGGTTTATCAAAGAGCTGTGGATAGAGAGGGTCGAAGAGTGGCTCAAAGACGAGTCGTTGCTGTAACGGGCTCCACAAAGGGGAG
>JALWCE010000120.1 GCA_027036935.1 Nitratiruptor sp.
ATCCTAAACGCCGGCATCATAGGCGAGCTTAAAGATATGAGCGATACGAGCCTAAGCGAGATAAACGCTATCATGGATCTCAATGTCTGGGCCAACAAGGTAATTTTAGATTATCTCAAAGGCCACACTATCAAACAGATAGTGGCTATTAGCAGCGGAGCAAGTGTGAGTGGTGCTAGAGGTTGGAACGCCTATGCTTTGAGTAAAGCCACGCTCAATATGCTCATACGCCTCTACGCTCAGGAGATGCCAAATACCCATCTTACAGCTTTGGCTCCCGGACTTATTGATACGCCTATGATGGAGCATATCCTAAAAACCGCCGACTACGAAAAATTCCCTGTGGTCAAACGATTGGCCGAGTCTCCCAAGCTTTCACCAGAGGATGCGGCCAGACTCCTAGCCGATACTTTTCCTAAGCTTTTGGAGTATCCAAGCGGAGAGTATCTGGATGTGCGTACGCTGTACAAGTAATTTTGTTATACTTCGCTCAAAAAGGAGGAGCGATGAAAAGCTTCTTGCATTATCTTGCAGCCCTTGCAGTGATTTTTGGAGCGATGCAGCTGATCCCATCTTATGAAAAGTCAAACCCGCCTACCGATCCAAAACTTGAGATCCAAGGGCCAAAAGAGGTGGTTGAGGTTTTTAAAAGAAGCTGTTACGATTGCCACTCCAACAAGACCAATTGGCCATGGTATGCCGATGTGGCGCCTATGAAATGGGTGGTACGCCGTGATGTGATCGAGGGGCGAAAGGCTCTTAATTTTAGTGTTTGGAACAGCTACGACGAACAAAAAAGGCAAAAACTTAAAAAAGAGATTTTTCGCAGCGTGGAACTGGCCATGCCCTTGCCCCAATACCTATGGCTCCATCCCAAAGCCAAGCTAAGCCCCAAGGAGAAAAAGCTCGTCCAAAACTGGGCGAGTAATGGTAAGGGATACATCGATTACGAGGTACACTGAAAATAGGATAAAGGATGGATTTTAGGATCGTCATTGTCGAGGATGAGCGAGACTTACTTGAACTTTTGGAGTATCATCTATCCAAAGAGTTTGAGGTGGAAGGGTTTGTAAATAGTAAAATGGTGCAGCGCTTTTTGGAAGAGGAAGGAGCGGATCTGCTTCTTATGGACCGTAATCTTCCCGGTCAAGAAGGGAGTGAGTTTGTTTGGCAGCTTCGCAAAGAGGGGATAGAGATTCCCGTGATATTTTTGACGGCAAAGGATAGAGAGGAGCAGATTGAAGAGGGTTTTTTTCGGGGGGCGGACGATTACATCACGAAGCCCTTTAATATCAAAGAGCTGATACTGCGTATCAAAGCGGTACTTCGCCGCAGCAATCCCAAAACTCAAGAGGTAGTCCGCTACAAGGATATCGAGATTCGCCCCTCCTCTCAGCAGGTTTTTGTTGATGGCAAAGAGCTAAAACTGACCAATTTGGAGTATAGGCTTTTGATGGAGTTTGTTATTAATCATCATCAAGTACTAAGCCGAGACTATTTGCTTGATGCGGTATGGGGAGATCTCAAACAAGAGCGTAGCGTCAACGTGGCCATCAAACGGCTTAAGGACAAAATTGATCCCGACAAAACCAAAAACTATATCGAATCGGTACGAGGGGTGGGATATAGATTTTGCTAAAGTTGAGTCGGATTTTTTTTATCCATCTTGTAGTTTTGTTAGTGACGCTTTTTCTCTTTATCTCTATTTGTACCTACTTTATTTTTAAAAATATAGAGATCAAGAACGCTATTAAAGCACTCAAAAAAGAGGCTCTGCTTGTAGAGATGCTCCTAAAGCGCTATCCCCTAAGGGATGATTTTATACAAGCCTTAGACGAAAAGATTAAGGATCGTATTACTCTGATAAATTTAAGAGGCGATGTACTAGCAGAAAGCCGTTATGATAAAAGGAGTATGCATAATCATCTTTTACGCCCCGAGGTTCAGCAAGCATTGCGCAAAGGGTGGGGCCAAAGCCTACGCTACTCCACTACACTGCATCAATATTTTTTATATGTAGCCAAAAGAAATGGCAAGATGGTAGTGCGTCTTGCTTCACCTCTTGCTCGTATTCAACTCACCTTTTTTAAGATATGGCTGGAGTTTTTGGCTGTTTTTGCACTTTTTACTATAGTGGCTTTGGCAGCCTCTTATACCCTGAGTTTTAAAATCGCCAAACAAATAGATGTGATAGTAGAGTATTTAAGCGCTTTGAGCCGTAAAGAGTATAATCTTCCTTTGGAGGTGGGATTTGCCAAGGAGTTTTACACGATTGCCCAACATCTACGAAAACTCTCGGCAAAACTTGCTAAACGGGAGGCTAAAAAAGAAAAATTTACCAAAAAGCTCAAGCGAATATCACGCCAACGCAACGAGTTGATCTCGGCTATTAGTCATGAGTTCAAAAATCCCGTAGCCATTATCAATGGTTACGCCCAAACATTGGCGAGCGAGCCCGATATGCCGGTAGCTTTGCGGCAGCGATTTATCCAAAAGATCTATGATGCCAGCGGCAAAATCTCTTTTATGATCGATCGGCTGGCGCTGGCGATGAAGTTTGAGAGTGGCAATCTGGAGCTGCACAAAAGCTCTTTTGATATGTGTGGGGTGGCCAAAGAGGTTGTGGAGATGCTTAAGGATAAGTATCCTAAGCGAACAATCTCTTTGGAGTGCGAGCCTTCTTGGGTGGAGGCGGATAGGGCGATGATAGAAATAGCGATGAGTAATCTTTTGGACAACGCTTTGAAATATTCGGAGCTACCGGTAGAGGTGAGGGTCAAAGATGGGCACTTTTGTGTCAAAGACCAAGGGGTGGGCATCAAAAGCGAGGAGCTAGAAAAGATCACCAAAAAGTTTTATCGCGTCAAAAAGAGCTGGGACAACTCCATGGGGCTAGGGCTTTATATCGTAAGCTACATCCTCAAACTGCATGGAAGCACCCTTGAGATCGAAAGCAAAGAGGGGGAGGGGAGCCGATTTTGCTTTAGGCTCCCTACTTCCACACTCCGGGGATGAAAGTGCCGCACTTGGGACATTTGCCATCGACAAGATGGTTTTTGACCTGGCTTCCGATGTAGCCGCTTCTCTCGATTACCGCATAGCCGCAGGCCGGGCAGTAGGTGGTTTCGAATTGGGGAGCGTTGAAGTTGCCCACATAGACAAATTTGAGCCCCTCTTCTTTACCGATCTCGTAGGCTCTAAGAAGCGTCTCGGGTGGCGTGGGATTGGTGTCACGCATTTTGTATGTGGGGTAGAAGCCGCTCACGTGCCACGGGATCGCCGTATCTAGTGAGGCGATGAAGTTGGCTATTTGGCGCATCTCCTCCTCGCTATCGTTTTGTCCGGGGATAAAAAGGGTAGTGATCTCGATCCAGATATCTTTTTTGTAGGCCTGCTCAATGGCGTGCAGCACCGGCTTGAGCCTTGCACCACAGAGCTCTTTGTAGAATCGGTCGCTAAAGGCTTTGAGGTCGATATTCATCCCGTCGATCACGCCGGCGAGCTGGTCAAGAGCCTTATCAGTCTCGTAGCCGCTGGTGACGTAGATGTTTTTAAGACCTGCCTCTTTGGCGAGCTTGGCCGTGTCGTAGCTGTATTCGAACCATACAATAGGCTCGTTGTAAGTATAGGCGATGGAGCTGCATCCATATTGGAGAGCGAGCTCCACCGCCTTTTTGGGTGGTAGATCGTGGCCAAATATTTTATGTTGGTGCTCTTGGGGGTACTGACTGATCTCGAAGTTTTGACAAAAGGAGCAGCTGAGGTTACAACCCACGGTCCCAAAGGAAAAGGCCAAGGTCCCTGGCAGAAAGTGAAACATCGGCTTCTTTTCCACTGGATCTACGTTCATAGCTGCCGCTTTGCCGTAGACTAGGAGTTTGAGTTCCCCGTTTTCTACTTTTCGTACTCCACAAATTCCATACTCGCCCTCATCGAGTTTGCAGGTATGGGCGCACGCCTCGCACAAAATCTTACCCGAGGGCAGCTTCTTACTCAACCACGCTTTTGCACTCATTTCCACACTCCCGCTATTTTGGTATCACACTTGGGACATTTGCCATCCACCAAATAGTTCTTGACCCTCTCACCCAGATATCCCGAGCGCTCGATCACTTTGAAGCCGCAGTTTGGGCAGTAGGTGGATTCGAGATCTTCGTCTGGGTAGTTGCCGATGTAGACATAGCGTAGACCCTCCTCCTTGCCGATATCGTAGGCTCGCTTGAGGGTTTCATAGGGTGTGACAGGGCGATCGAGCATCTTGTAGTCTGGATGGAAGCGACTGACATGCCATGGCATATCTGGATCGATATCGACAATGAATTTGGCGATATCTCGCAGCTCCTCGTCGCTGTCGTTGATACCGGGGATGATGAGGGTGGTGGTCTCAATCCATATCCCTTTGGAGTGGGCGTATTTGATCGCTTCGAGGACTGGTTTGAGTCTGGCGCAGCTGATCTTTTGGTAGCTCTCATCTTTGAAAAATTTGATGTCGATATTCATCCCGTCGATATAGGGTGCCAGCTCCTCGATGGCGCGTCTTGTCTCAAAGCCGCTTGTGACATAGACATTTTTGAGCCCGGCTTCGTGGGCCAGTTTGGCCGTATCGTAGGTATACTCGAAATAGACGATAGGTTCGTTGTAGGTGTAGGCGATGGACTTGCACCCATATTTGAGGGCCAGCTGGAGGATATCTCTTGGCATCAGCTCTTGGCCAAAGACTTTGTACTCATTGGTCTGAGGGTACTGGCTGATCTCCCAGTTTTGACAAAATTTGCAACAAAAATTACACCCTACCGTCCCGATGCTAAAGATTGTGGAGCCGGGAAGGAAATGGTACATCGGTTTCTTTTCTATCGGATCGATGTGAGCGGCAGCGGCCAGGCCATAGACTGTGGATTTGAGTTTGCCATCCATATTGACCCGCACGCCGCACTTGCCAAATGCCCCCGGCTCTAGCTTGCAGGCGTGGGCACAGGCAAGACAGAGGACTTTGTTGTCTCCTAGCTCTTTAGAGAGCCATGCATCTGCTATCATGAAATCTCCTTGCTTTTTATTCCATAATAGCAAGATTTAAAAAAAATCAAGCTTTTAAATCACGGCACTATTTTTTTATCACAGATGCAGTACTCTTTGCCTATTCGTCCCACAGCTACAAAATCGATATCAAATCCCTCGGCCATGAGAGTCTCCTCTAAGTAAGCCTCTTCGATTTTTAAAATCAATGGGATAGTTTTGCTGTCTTTAAGATCAATAGTCTGGTAGAGCGTACAAAACAGCGCCGTAGGTGAGCCAACGATCATGGGCGGATAGTCCTCTACCACTTGCTTGGTATGGATCCCAAACTCCTTAGCTTCGCTTTGCCCGTACTCTAGGCTCTGGGAGCTTTGGTGCATCTGCTTGAGCTGCTGAGGGGTAACGGAGCAGATGGTGCATTTTTTTGTAGCGAGGATATTGGCCAAAGTATCTTTTGGGGAGCCCTCCTTTTTATGACCGATGGAGACTACAAGCGTAGGAGGCTCGGAGCTGAGTCCTGTGAAGTAGCTAAAAGGAGCCACATTGACTCCTTTGCCTTCTGTGACGATCCAAGCGATGGGACGAGGAATAATAGAGCGGCTCATTATCTTGTAGCGATCTTTAAGTTGAAGCTCTTCAAATCGTACAATCATACTATTTTCTCAATCTCTTCTTTCATGTTCTCTAGGATCAATGTGGTCTCAAGCAAGATTGAGTAGTGTCTGTTTTGTGGCATCAAAAACTTTTTAGACTCCTCAAAAGCGTTCCACAGCTCCTCGACTCTATCAAACTCTCCCATTTTGAGACACTCTAACGAGTTGGCCGCATTGATAAACCCTTCAATCACCGGAGCGCTCTCATCCTCGCACACTTCTAGCATCTGCTTGGCCAGATCCATCGCCTCGCCAAACTTTTGCTCGTGGATCGTATCGATATAATAAAACATAAATCGCTCAATTTGCGCCATCTTTTCTCCTTTTATGGTGCTATGAGACCCTTTTCGTAGCAGGCCTCGTTGAATTCACAGACGATGTTAGGATCGTAGATGAGCAGGTTCTCATCTTTGTCTTTGTACTCCACTTTGCTCAAAAAGTGCTTCATACAGTTGATACGAGCAGCCCTTTTGTCGTCGGCTCGCACCACATACCAAGGCGCAAAAGCAAAGTGGGTTCTAGCAAACATCTCGTCACGAGCCAGCGAGTACTCTTTCCACAACTTTTGAGCCATTTTGTCGATGGGGCTTAGCTTCCACTGTTTGAGCGGATCTTTTTTGCGCTCCTCCAATCGCCTTTTTTGCTCCTCTTTAGAGATGTCGAGCCAATATTTGGTAAAAATCATTCCGTCGTGTACCAATAAATACTCAAATTTTGGCACCTCTTCCATAAAGCGCTCATACTCCTCTTTGGTACAAAAGCCCATCACTTTCTCCACGCCGGCTCGATTGTACCAGCTGCGGTTGAAAAAGACCATCTCGCCGCCATGGGGGAGATGAGGGACGTAGCGCTGGAAATACCAGCTCTTTTTGTCGATGTCACTGGGCTTGCCAAGAGCCACAACTCTTGTCTCTCTAGGGCTAAGATGCTCGGTGAAACGCTTGATCGTGCCGTCTTTACCCGCCGCATCGCGTCCTTCGAAAATAGTGCAGACCTTGAGCTCTTTTTTAATAACGTGGCGCTGAAATTTTACAAGCTCCACTTGAAGCAGATAGAGCTGCCTTTTGTACTCTCTTTTCTTCATCCCTTTTCTTGAGGCTTTATAGTATTGTATTGACATACTCCCCACGCATAAATGCAGGGGATTGTGGCTTTAAGCGGGGATGCCTGCAATTGTAGGTCTTACTTCCCCTATGCCAAGAGTCGATGCCCCGACTCTCTATTTTTATTATAGCAAAAGAGTTTCAAGGGAATAAATCCCCTCTCAACTCTTTTGTCGCCTTATATCCCCATTGATAAATCAATGGGCTTTACGGCAATTTTTTAATTTGATTAAAAAAGCGTTGAAGCTTTTGCTACGTAAATAGCAAAATAGAGATAGCTTTGAGAGTATAATTACAAAAAATAAGGAGTACAATGGCACAAAAAAAAGCTTTTGGATTATGGAGCGCCGTCTTTTTGGGTGTCGGCGCTATGGTCGGGATAGGTATTTTCATCGTCATAGGTGAAGCGGGGGCGATTGCGGGTAATCTGGTGATATTTACTTTTATTCTCGGTGGATTGATCGCTTTGCTTTCTGGCTACTCTTTGGCCAAGCTGGCTCTTCGCTATCCTAGCCGTGGCGGTATCATCGAGTATCTGGTCCAAGAGAGTATGGAGAGGGAT
>JALWCE010000121.1 GCA_027036935.1 Nitratiruptor sp.
AAGACCTCAAAGCCCACAAAGATATCAAGATGGTGCTCTAAGCACCATCTCTGACAAAATCCCCGCTTTTGCCTCCGCTCTTTTTCTCCAATTGAATATTTTTGATCACCATCCCTTTATCGATCGCCTTGACCATATCGTAGATGGTCAAGAGTCCTATGCTCACTCCTGTGAGCGCCTCCATCTCCACGCCCGTGCGGCCTTTGAGTTTGCAAGTAACGATAAGTTTGAAACCCGGAAGTTGGGGCAGCTCTTCTATCTTGCAATCGATGGAGGTAAGAATCAAGGGGTGGCACATAGGGATAAGATCTGGAGTCTTCTTGGCCCCCATAATGGCGGCGATGACGGCGGTGTGCAGTACCGCTCCTTTTTTGGTAGTTTGTTCAATAATGGCCTCATAGGCCTCCTTGCTCATCTGGATGATACCGCTGGCTACGGCTATGCGCTCGGTCTCGTTTTTTACGCCCACATCCACCATTTTTGGACGTTTTTTTTCGTCTAGATGTGTCAGCTCAGGCTTCATAATCGACTACTTTCGTTTGGGTATCTTGGGCTCTAAGCCATTGGAGGATCTGTTGGTGGTAGGGGTGGATGCGGTAGGCCTCTAAATCTTCTTTGGTCTTGAAAGTGGTCATAAGAGCCAAATCGTAGCTTCTAGGACTTCTGCTAAAGTCGACGCCCACCTCGATATCTTGGAGCTGAGGGATTTGGCCTTTCATGCTCATTAGCTTTTCTTTGGCCTCTTGTGCTACACTAAAATCAGGGAATTTCATAAAGACGATGTGCCTAATCATACCAATCCTTTGGAGTAAGAGATGAAAAAGTTACTAGTTATTGTACCACTGCTTTTGTTTGGAAGCGATAAAGTTTGCACCAAATGTACCCTCAACAAAGCCCAGATGAAGTGCGAGTACTATGTAGCGCTCAAAGGGGATGCTAGCAAAGCTTCGTTGTGCGAAAATTATGCCGACTATCTAAATAAAACTCAGGTCTATGGGAAAGCCAGCTGGTATTATCTTTTGGCCAAGAAGCCAAGGAGGGCGATCGAAGCGGCTAAAAACGCTATTAAAAACGGCGAAAACTTTGCCTACGAATATATGGCCGATGGCTATTTGATATTGGGACAAAAAGATTTGGCCAAAAAATACTATGCCAAATTTAAAGAGGCTGTGGGGGATCCTAGATTTTTTGTGAGCAAAGATTTCAAAGTGCTGGGGAAACTCTATAAAGATTTTGATCCAAAGGAGCTTCGATAAGTATAGAATCGCTTCGCTATATTTATAGCAAATTTTTCGCTTTTTTTAAATCGGCTGGGGTATTGAGATTTAAAAAGCGTCTATCTTCCTTAAAATCCACAAAGAGAGTATCCGCTTTTTTGAGGATGGAGTTTAGCTTGTAGTTGTCTTGTTGAAGCTCCTTGGCCAAAAGTGGGGCAATGGAGCGGCGGTAGATACCGACGAGGGGATGGGGGTAGTCGGTGCGGGCGATGATGGCATCCTTGTGGGGATGTTTGGCCGCTGCCTCTAATAACGGCTCGATGACGCTACTATCCACAAAGGGAGCATCCACACTGATGGCGAAAAACTCACGCACCCGCTCGAAAATGTCCAAAAAAGCGGGCGTAGGAGCGAAAATCTTGTAGCTGTCGAGGATCAAAGGAGCCTCGAAGTCGAATTTTGGCTCTTTGGTGCAGATATAGACTTTTTCAAAAATTTGTGAGAGCCTATCGTATTGATATTTGGCCAAACTCTTTTGGCCAAAAGCCAGCAGGGCTTTGTCCTTGCCCATCCGGCTACTTTTACCCCCAGCAAAAAGAACGCATGCCAAAGAGCTCTTTGCCACTCTTACTAGCTTCCTGTAGTGGGATTGGGTGTGGAGGTATTGCCATCGTAGGTTGTATGGCCGTCTACGGGAAGCTCCCTTTTGTCTAGATACTCTCCGGCTGGATCGAGGGATTTTGGTAGGATAAAGCCGGTATCTGTATCTACGGCAAAGTAAACCTTTTTGACAGCCGGAAATCCAAAACTTGCTACTTGATCGCTAGCTTTTTGAGAGTAGGGCTGGCCAAACATATTAAAATAGGGTCGAAAATCGAGCCCAGAGGCCCAAGAGAGGGAGATGAGCATCCAGTCATTTGCGTTGAGGCCGTCGTTTGGGTGGTTGACCAACTGGTTGATCTCATCTAAGGAGTAGTCGCTCAAGCCAATTTTGGCTCTGTTGTGTTCCCAATCTTTTCTCGCATCCTTTTGCAAATAGCGCTCAAGCAGATGAAGTCTTGTAAGCAGATGAAAGCCTTCAGTAAGATCATAATCGCCAAGAGCGTACTTTTGCGCATTCATCATCGCTTCGATGACAAAGAGGGATTGTCCTTTATAATTGCTTCCATTGTACTCTTTGTTATACCAGTACTCTTTCATACACTCGACTGTATCACTGCTGCCTACACAATGTTGTAGAGCGTTATACTGCTCCTCAAATACCCCTTTTTCGATATGGTGGTCTATCTTGTAGTAGCTTTGGTTGAGATCGTTTTGTTCTACATATTGGTTGTATTTGATAAAAGAGTAGTAGACATACTGGTTGGTACGAGAGTGTCCTTCCCACCCTTTGAGCAAAAACAAAGGTCGTTCCAAAGAGTGGCCCACTTCGTGGATATCCCCAAAACCGACAGGATCAAAAGCCCAAAAAGCGTCGTAAGGATTGCCGGAGCAACCATATCCGCAAGTAGCTTGATCCGCATTCATATGTTTGACAAAATCGATGTTGTAGATGGGGATATCTTTGAGTTTGGAGTAGCGTACTACATCCTCAAAGGAGACGATACCCGGACCCTTATAGCCGGCTAATGCCATTGGGTAGCTGCTAAGATAGAGCTTTGTAGCTTGGGCCAATCCAGAAGCACCCTCATAGGGGTATTTCTTAAGTACTTCTTGGATAGATTCAATCATTTTGTCCCGTTTTGAGTGCACCTCAAAGGCGCTTGTGACAAGCTCCGCCCAGTCGTACTCATCAGCTTCAAGAGCCTGCTCGAATTTGGTGTCTTTGTCTGGATCGAGGTCAAACTCGCTCCAAAAGGGGTGCAAGCCGATGTTGGTGATCTCCAAAGAGACATTTGCGTCATTTTGTTCAAACTCTATTTGTAGCGTACCGCCATATGGAGAAGAGAGGGATATGGTTTGGTGCGGTTTTATCTCTATGTGGTTTGATTGCAGATATTTGGGTCGTTTATACCCATCTTTTTCAAATGGATGGGTAGAAGAGGGGCGTATGGAGTTGATGAAAGGTCTAACGGTTACGCTTTGATTGTCGTCTACTCTTGTGATGGTTACTCTTTGGCCGGGCAGCACATAAACACCCGCCGCTCTAAAGGGCTTTTTACTTCTCAAGCGTACCACTTTGGTTGTTGGGGTGATATGGCTAAAGTCGCTCCTGCTAAAATTTCCCAGATCGGGCTGTGTTTTGTTATTGGGTCGGCTATATAAAATGGCCGAATCGGCAAAGTAGGCCTTGTAAAAAGTGGCATCCTGCGTCGTATCTTTATCCATTGGATAGTGGATTTGATCTCGATATTTGTCTCCTATGAGAAGTGCCAGTTTTAAAAATTTATCAGTAGAGAGATTGGAGTCAAAGATATTGATATTTTGCAGATCTGCGCTGGCTAGTTCTGATCGCAAGGCTTTTGTCGGCTCAAATACAAGATCCTCTAAAGAGAGGTTGGTATTTCTATCATACCCCGTAGGCTCCTTGGGATCGTCGCTTGTATAGACGATATCGATATCTTCGTTTCGCAGATGATTAAGAAGTCGTACCACCTTTTTTCTTGATTTTGCAACATCCGAGCAGACATCCTCAAAAGAGGTCCATTTGCCTTGGGTATCAGTCCATTGTGTATATTTGAGATTGAAGTACTCTCTTTGTTCCCATGTGGGACGATCGTAGAGTAGGACTCCTTTGCCTTTTTCTATCGCTTTTTTATAGTTTTGCGTTGTCTCTCTTTGGGCGATATAGATGTCAAAATCACCGCTGTCGAGCAAAGAGATATCTTCGGTTATGGTCCAATCGGTTTGAATTTGGTTGTTTTGGAGCCATGTTTGCAAGTCCTCTTTTGCGTTGGCATTGACGAGGATGCGAAGATTTTCTTGGAAAATATCCCCGCTTTGCTCTTTTTTGGCGAGCCATTTAAAAAGATTAGCTATAGCCGGCGTGGTATAGGGTTCAAGAGTTTGCAAAGGAGCACCTATCATCGCGTATCTGGCTTTGTTTCTTTTTTCTCCTATAAAGCCGTAATAGACGTTTTGATCCTCTTCATATCCCCCTAAAATCGGCGTATTGACCACGCTTGTGGAGATGAAATGATCCGCAAAGCCCTTATAGGGATTATCGGGGATACCATTGGGGTAGAAGAAGTTCAATCTGTTCAAACACTGCGTATCGCCTACATCTACATTTTCCATAGCGTTATAGAGATCTTCTATGCTTACCTCCGAAGCGTCTCCGGTTTGAAGCGCTTTTTGGAGTGCATCCATAGCTGTAGTCTGGATGGTCAGATTGGTATCGCTTGTATGATTGCCATCGCTCACCGCTACTTTTATCAGATAACTCGTATCGTACTCCAACGATCCAAAGACTTTGATTTGGCCACTATCATTTATGCTAAAGGGGACATGATTGGTGATGCTATAGGTGAGGTTGTCATCTTGTAGATCGTAGGCTTTGACGAGGGCTACGGTAGTATTTTGATTGATTGCCGGGCTGATTTTGGGACGCAACACCTCTACAGAAGTGATGATAGGCGCTTGAGGCACGCTTCCATAGACTTTGACTTCAGCTAGATGCAAGCAGTTGTCATCCTTGGCTTTTACGATTACATATTTGGCCGGTTTGGGCTGTGGAAGCTCTATATCTTGCCATGCCGTAGTCCAGCGCAAAACCCCCTCTTCTTTACCCAAGTTTGGCCCGTAAGGGAGGGAGGATACGTAGACTTTTGCGTCTTTTATCCTACTGGTGTGCGCATCTCTTCGTCCTTTGACACTCACTTTCGTCACGATAGCCCCCTTGGGGAGTTCGAGCTGCCACCAGTTTGTATCGCTATCACAAAGGGTATGGTTGTATGTGTTGATATCCCCATCTATTGCCAAGGAGGCGTCGTAGTTTTGATAGGTTGAGCCTTGGGTGGCTTTGGTGTGCATATGGGTGATCTCCATCACTTCGATGACATTTATATCAAATTTGGCCACTCGTAGCCTCTGTACGCCGTTTGTTGCATCAATTTCTATATCTTTGTAGACTTTTGCGATGTCGGGTGTACCGCTTAATCGTCCGCTTCTTTGATCAAAAGTAGCCCATTGTGGTTTATTTGTGATGGTAAAAGTTAAAGAGGTGTCGTTGATATCTGGAGAGTAGCTATACTCTTTGCCTTTTTGGATGAGTGTTAAGGGCTTGTTGGCTTGCTGCACATCGAAACGATCGAGCAAGAAAAGGCCGCTTCCTTTCCATACCTCTACGCCCATCTCCACATCGGCGTAGTAGAGATTTGGGATATCGCTTACCCCTTTGCTGAGTAAGAATCTCATAAAAGCGTTTGGATGCAAAATATAGTCTTTGATTTTGTGTTTGACAACGAAGTTGAAAAATTGTCGCTTGTTCTCGCCAGAGGGTTCGTTCTTGTAGACGTCATAAAGGATTCCTTCGATATTGACGTTGGCAAACCATGGATGGCTTGGATGAACGCCTTTGGGATCGAGGCGTACCATGATCTCATATTTGATATTGTTCATTGAGGTCTGTTTTTCCAAATGGAGCCACCACTCCGGCGCGATATTGTACGTACCGGTAAAATTGATGTCTTTGTAGGTGATGTGGGAGAATATTTCTTTAAGTTTATTCACCTTTGTGGGCCAGCCGCTCTCAGGATTGAGATTTTGTCTAAATTTGTGTCCATAGATTGCCTCTGGATAGCCTTTGACACCCCCTTTCCCATAGGGCCATCCCCAATAAAATCCCCCTTTTAATGTGTCATTTGCATCAAGATAGCTAAAGGCGCATTGGACCCAATCTTGGTCGTTGGGTACTCTGCTTCGTCCCCATGTGTTATTTTTATAGGTATACTTTCCTATTTTGATGCTAGCGAAGTTGTCACAAGCTCTTTTTTGGACATTGAGGCCTCTTGTAAGAATTGCTGGCGAGACGACGTTGACTATTCTCGTGACTACGGCTTCATTGCCTTGAGCGTCTTTGGCTCGGTAGATGATTTTGTACGTTCCAAGCTTATAGATATGTAGGCTACTGTCGTCGACAGTGATGTTTAGCTCGTTGCCTTGGCTGTCTACAGCTTTTGCCCCAGGATCGATAAAGTCATTGCCCAAGATAATTGTAATGTTGCTCTCTCCAACAAGAGTAATGATAGGTTTTTGAGAACTGCTAGAACTGCTAGAACTGCTGGAACTGCTTGAACTGCTTGAGCTGCTAGAACTGCTGGAACTGCTGGAACTGCTAGAACTGCTAGAACTGCTTGAACTGCTTGAGCTGCTAGAACTACTGGAACTGCTTGAACTGCTTGAGCTGCTTGAACTGCTTGAGCTGCTTGAGCTGCTTGAACTGCTAGAACTGCTAGAACTGCTTGAACTGCTTGAACTGCTTGAACTGCTGGAACTGCTGGAACTGCTGGAACTGCTAGAACTGCTAGAACTGCTAGAACTGCTAGAACTGCTTGAACTGCTTGAACTGCTTGAACTGCTTGAACTGCTTGAACTGCTAGAACTGCTAGAACTGCTAGAACTGCTAGAACTGCTAGAACTGCTAGAACTGCTAGAACTGCTTGAACTGCTTGAACTGCTTGAACTGCTTGAACTGCTTGAACTGCTGGAATTGCTTGAACTGCTGGAATTGCTTGAACTGCTGGAATTGCTGGAATTGCTGGAATTGCTGGAATTGCTGGAACTGCTGGAACTGCTTGAACTGCTGGAACTGCTGGAACTGCTGGAACTGCTGGAACTGCTGGAACTGCTGGAACTGCTGGAACTGCTTGAACTGCTAGAACTGCTAGAACTGCTAGAACTGCTAGAACTGCTAGAACTGCTAGAACTGCTGGAACTGCTAGAGCTGCTGGAACTGCTAGAACTGCTGGAACTGCTTGAACTGCTTGAACTGCTAGAACTGCTTGAACTGCTAGAACTGCTAGAACTGCTTGAACTGCTAGAACTGCTAGAACTGCTAGAACTGCTAGAACTGCTTGAACTGCTTGAACTGCTAGAACTGCTTGAACTGCTAGAACTGCTAGAACTGCTTGAACTGCTAGAACTGCTAGAACTGCTA
>JALWCE010000122.1 GCA_027036935.1 Nitratiruptor sp.
TGGTCGTGGTGTGTGATCCGTGTGGCCTGGATGGTGCGCCCACTTGGCAGATAGTAGCGAGCGATGGTGAGTTTGATCGCCTCATCTTTATCGATCGGCAAGATGACTTGTACGCTTCCTTTACCGAATGTCTTCTCTCCGGCGATGATGGCTCGGTGATGGTCTTGGAGTGCACCGCCGACGATCTCACTGGCACTTGCACTTCCTCCGTTGACCAATACTACAAGGGGAATATCTCGAATAGTTCCAGCTCTATGGGCTTTGTAGACTCTGTTTTCCGATGGAATCCGACCCTTTTGCGAAACGATAACGCCCTGATCGATGAAAAGATCGGACAGCCCCACAGCCTGGTCGAGTAGACCTCCTGGGTTGTTGCGCAGATCGATGACGACGCCTTTGATCTTTTTGTTCTTTTGGAGATATTTTTTCACATCACTTACCACTTTTTTGTCGAAATTGGTGATACGAAGGTAGAGGATGTCGTCGTCGATGATATGTTTGGCGTAGACCGATTTGACTTTGATGATAGCTCTGGTGATAGTGACTTTGAAAGGTTTGGAGAGTCCTTTGCGAAAAATAGTCAGGGTTATTTTGGTTCCTGGTTTTCCTCGCATCAGATTGACCGCTTCGTCCAAAGTCATATCCAGAGTCGATTTATCGTTGATTTTGAGGATGATATCGCCCGGCTTGAGGCCCGCTTTGTCCGCTGGCGTTCCTTCCAGTGGTGCGATGACGGTGAGCGCACCGTCGCGCATACCTACCGTGATACCAAGTCCTCCAAACTCTCCACTTGTCTGGATTTTGAGCTCTTTGTAATGTTTTTTATCCAAAAAAGCACTATGAGCGTCAAGATTGCTCAAAAGTCCTGCGATCGCTTTGTCGATGATCTGGTTGATACTCAAGGGATCTACGTAGTAGCGCTCTACAGTATTGACCACTTTGGTGAATTTTGCGATGGCTTGCAGTTTAGCCGTGATGTTGAAATCGTTTGGCTGGTGTTTTGCAAAAAGTGACGTACATAAAAATAAAGCGGCAGCCGCACCTATATAAAATGGTTTTGATCTTTTCATCTAATCCCTTAAATCTGTAAGTTTGAAATTGGAATAAATTATATGGAAAAATTACTAAAAATTGGCTAAATGGGCCAGTGCAACAAAAGTATCAGAGAATCTTATCTAACTTGGCTATCATACTTCCATAAGTTCGGGATGAGGACCAAGGCCTTGACAATATCGGACTAAGATTATATAATTAGACAAAACTTAAAAAGGAGAACAAGTATGAGCAATAATATTTTTGAGAAATTGACGCACAAGATGACGGAAACGCTCGATAGTGCCGTCAGTCTTGCATTGCACAACAAAAACCCCGAAGTGGATGTGGCTCATGTACTATGGGCTTTGCTGACCGATACCGGCTCTATCCTCAACCAAGCTCTCAACAAGATGGGTGTGGACAAAACACCGATCGAACTTGAGATCAAGAGTTATGTGGATAGATTGCCAAAGGTATCGAGTATTACAAAAGAGAACATCAAAATCTCCAGAGCTTTGGCCGAGAGTCTGCAAAAAGCCGAAGGCCTTATGGTCAAAAATGGAGACAAGTATCTTGCCGTAGATACATGGATCGAAGCCAATGTGGATCATCCCGTATTTAAAGAGGTCCTTGGCAAATATGTGGATCTTTTTGAGCTCAAAAAGACGCTCGAAGCGATTCGTGGGGATAAAAAGATTGAATCCCAAACGGCTGACGAGAACCTTGAAGCTTTGGAAAAGTATGGTATCGATTTGACCAAAAAGGCTGCCGATGGTGAGCTTGATCCAGTTATCGGACGGGATGAAGAGATCCATAGAGTTATGCAGATCCTTATTCGTAAAACCAAAAACAACCCGATTTTATTGGGTGAGCCAGGTGTTGGTAAAACGGCTATTGTGGAGGGATTGGCACAGCGAATCGTCAATAAAGAGGTACCTTTGAGTCTACAAAATAAAAGAGTTGTAGCCTTGGATATGACAAGCCTCGTAGCCGGTGCGAAATATCGAGGGGAATTTGAGGATCGACTCAAAGCGGTAATCGATGAGGTGAAAAAAGCTGGTAATATCATTCTCTTTATCGACGAGATCCATACTATCGTAGGAGCTGGTGCGAGTGAGGGAAGTATGGATGCGGCAAATATCTTAAAACCAGCACTTGCACGAGGAGAGCTCCATACGATCGGTGCGACTACACTCAAAGAGTATAGAAAATATTTTGAAAAAGATGCGGCGCTTCAGCGACGATTCCAACCTGTAAAAGTAGAAGAGCCAAGTCCTGAAGAGGCACTTCAAATCCTAAGAGGTATTAGAGAGCGGCTCGAAGCACACCATAACGTTCAAATCCTTGATAGTGCGTTAGTAGCTGCTGTTAAGCTCTCAAGCAGATATATTACAGATAGATATTTGCCAGACAAGGCGATCGACTTAATCGACGAGGCGGCTGCAGAGCTCAAAATGCAAATTGAGAGCGAGCCCTTTGAGCTTACAAAAGTTAAGCGTAGAATTCAGCAGCTCTTAGTTGAAAAAGAGGCGCTTTTGATGGAGAAAAACAAGAAAAACGAAGAGCGTCTCAAAGAGATAGAAAGAGAACTAGCTGAGCTTGAGGAAGAGAAACGTCGACTCGAAGCCCAATTCGAGACGGAAAAAAAGATCTTCAAACAGATCGCCGAGATCAAAGAGCGGATCGAGCGCCTCAAAGCAGAAGCGGAAAAAGCGAAGCGAGAGGGCAAATACGACAAAGCCGCCGAGATCGAATATGGTCAGATCCCAGAGCTCGAGAAAAAACTCCAAGAGCTCAACGAGCAGTGGCAGCGAATGCAAGAAAAGGGTACATTGCTCAAGCTGGCGGTCGATGAGGAGATGATAGCCGAGATCGTGAGCAAGTGGACAGGTATTCCTGTAAGCAAAATGCTCCAAAGCGAAAAAGAGAAGATTTTGCATATCGAAGACGAGCTTCGTAAATATGTGGTCGGTCAAGACCAGGCGATCAAAGCGGTGGCAAGAGCTATTAAACGAAACAAAGCCGGGCTTTCCGATACCAACAGACCGATTGGAAGTTTCATGTTCCTTGGACCTACGGGTGTAGGTAAGACAGAGACAGCTAAAACCTTGGCCAGATTTTTGTTCGATACCGAAAAGGCGCTCATACGTTTTGATATGAGTGAATATATGGAAAAACATGCGGTATCACGCCTTGTTGGTGCACCTCCGGGATATGTAGGGTACGAAGAGGGTGGACAGCTGACCGAAGCGGTGCGACGAAAGCCATATAGCGTTATCTTGTTCGACGAGATCGAAAAGGCGCATCCAGATGTATTTAATATCTTATTGCAAGTGCTCGATGATGGACGATTGACCGACAACAAAGGTGTGACGGTAGATTTTAAAAACACGATCATCATCCTAACAAGTAACATCGCTAGCGATAAGATTATGGAGTTTAAAGATCCCCAAGATAGGGAAAAGGCGGTCAAAGATGAGCTTAAACGCCATTTTAAACCAGAATTTTTGAACCGACTCGACGATATCGTGATCTTTAATCCACTTGGGGAAAAAGAGATTCTCCAAATTGTCGATATTATGTTCAAAAAGATTCAAGAAAAACTCAAAGAGCGTGATATCAAGATAGAGATGACAGAGAGTGCCAAAAAACTGGTCGCTCGAGCCGGATTTGATCCTGTGTATGGAGCAAGACCTCTAAAACGAGCTTTGTATGAACTAGTAGAAGATAGACTGGCTGAGCTTATCCTAGAAGATAAGGTCAAAGAGGGCGATTCTGTCAAATTCGACGCCGAGGGCGACAATATCGTAGTCTATGTTAACGGGCAGAGGGTCTAAACCCTCCGCCTCTTCCCTAAAATCCCCCATTTACTAACTTTTAAGCTCTTTTTTTGTAGACTTGGTTTCCAAAAAATAACTAAAGGAACCTAGGATGAAACGAACCTATCAACCCCACAATACCAGACGCAAAAGAACCCACGGTTTTCGCGCCAGAATGAAGACAAAAAGCGGTCGAAAAGTGATCAATGCAAGACGCGCTAAAGGTAGGAAAAGATTGGCTGTATAAAAGGATATCAAACTCTCAAAACAAAACGGGAGTTTGATAGAGTTTATAAAGGCGGTCGGGCGTTTCATACGCCCTTTTTCGTACTTTTTTTTATACCAAATTGTACAATTCGCGTAGGCTTTGTAGCAAGTAAGAGAGTGGGTAAAGCGGTACAAAGAAACAGGGCAAAAAGACTTTTACGAGCCCTTTTTATAATCTATGCCGACTCTTTAAAGGGGGGCTATTATGTCTTTGTGGCCAAACCTTCTATCTTAGAAGCGGATTTTCAACGCGTACACTCTGTTTTTGAGCAGACCCTAAAACGGGCTCAAGTCCTATGATACGTTTGGTCATACTCAAGCTTTTATGGGTATATCAAAAGGTATTTACTCTTCTTTCGTATGGTAGCTGTCGCTACTATCCCACATGCTCGGAGTATGCCAAGTGGCGCATAGAAAAGGACAATCTTTTTATTGCGTTGATAGCTACCATTATACGCATTTTACGTTGTAATCCGTTTTTTCCTGGAGGAATTGAGTATCCGGTGATAAAAAAAGAGCTCAAAAATGTACAATATAAAAAAATAGATGTACAATACTGGCTTGTACCAAAGGATAGATCAAAATTTATCCTAATAAAAAATTTCAAAGGTAACTAGATGTTAGAAAAGATGAGCACGAATCAAAGAGTGATTCTTGCGACCGTGCTGTCGCTCTTGATCTTTGTAGTGTATGACTACTTTTTCATCCCCAAGCAGCCTCCAAAATTGCCAAATGATACAAATACGACACAACATATTGCCAAATCGACAGCTTCAAGCACCAATTTGCAGGCTCCTCGAGTAAATTCGCAATCTGCTGTTAAAATAAATAGTAACGGTGCTACTACATTGGGGACTAACACTTTACTTCATGTCAAATCGAAGCGTTTTGAAATGTTTATAGATGACCTTGGTCGTATTCACCAAGTCATTTTGGAAGAAAAACGCTATAAAACCGAATCTGGAGAGCAGATCAAACTTTTTGATGAAGCGAAGCTTCCCAAGCCCTTGGAGATACGATTTAGCGACATAGCATTGAACGAAAAAGCTTTCAAGGTGCCCTATAGCTACCAAGGCCCCAAAGCTTTGGATATCAAAGAGAAAACAAAAATCACGCTGACACAAGATCTTGGCAGTGAAAAAGTCCAAAAGATAGTTACAATCTACCCGGATGGCCACTACGAAGCGACAATAAAGCTCCAAAACGCTCATAAATATTTCATCTCTCCCGGATATCGCCCCAATGTGCGGGTAGATGGCTATACATTGCATGGAGCTTTGATCAAGGAAAAAGATGGCACGATCACCATAATCGAAGATGGGGATGCCAAAGGGACCGAAATTTTCAATGGTGCTAAGATTGCTGCGGCTTTTGACCGCTACTATACCACCCTATTTTATGATTTTACAAAAGGTATGAATGTAATTGTTTCAAAAGATGCACAGGAGAACCCAATTTTATTTGTTGAGGGTTCTCCTAAGCTTACTTTAGGTGGCTATGTAGGACCCAAAGAGTATGAGACGCTCAAAGCGATCCATCCAGAGCTTACCGATGTTATCGAGTATGGCTTTTTTACTTTTATAGCCAAACCGATGTTTAGGGCGCTGCTGGCTCTATATCACTGGATAGGCAATTGGGGTTGGGCTATCGTAGCGTTGACCATAATCATTCGTATTATTCTTTTCCCGCTGACTCTTAAGGGTATGCTCTCTATGCAAAAGCTCAAAGATTTAGCACCAAAGATCAAAGAGATCCAGCAAAAATATAAAGGCGATCCTCAAAAATTAAACGCCCATATGATGCAGTTATATAAGAAGTATAAAGTCAATCCTATGGGCGGATGTCTGCCGATGCTTATTCAAATCCCTATCTTTTTTGCGATTTATCGGGTCTTACTTAATGCTATCGAGCTCAAAGGCGCTCCTTGGATCTTGTGGATTACTGATCTTAGCTCCAAAGACCCGTACTATGTATTGCCGGTACTCATGGGTCTAACGATGTTTATCCATCAAAAGATCACTCCTACCACCATTACCGATCCTATGCAAAAGAAGATTTTTACCTATTTGCCGATCGTTTTTACATTTTTCTTCTTGACATTTCCAGCAGGTTTGACGCTGTACTGGTTTACTAACAACATTCTTTCTATTATTCAGCAGCTCATCGTCAATAAGATTTTTGAAGCGAGAAAGGCTGCTCAAAAGGAACAGCATGAGTGAACAAAGAATTGAAGCAAAAACTTTAGAAGAGGCTTTTAGCAAAGCCTCGGAGGCTCTTGGCTGCTCGGTAACCGATTTAGATATTACGATTTTGCAGCACCCATCTAAAGGAATTTTGGGAATTGGCAAAAAAAACGCCGTCATTTTAGCTAAATGTAAACAAAAAGAGACCCCTCAACCTCCCAAAACTTTCCAACGTATTAAAGAGCCGGAAATTTTTGATAACTTTTATAAAGAGAGTAAAGATATTTATGCCATTGCCCAGGAGGTGGAGAGAGATTTAAAAAAGCTTTTTAATACAATGTGTTTTAAACTCGACTTTATTAAGGTACAGCCATATGACAAAGAGACCCTTTTGATCGAGTTTGAAGGGGAGGATGCAGCTTTACTTATAGGGAAAGAGGGATATCGCTATAAAGCGCTTTCATATATGCTCTTTAATTGGATCAATCCAAAATATGGCTTGCAGATTCGATTAGAGATCGCTCAGTTTTTAAAAACGCAAGAAGAGGCTATGAAAAAATATCTCGCTCCTTTGATTGAGCAGATTCAAAGAGAAGGAAGAGGTCAAACAAAGCCTTTAGATGGGGTTTTGATTCAAATAGCGCTGAAGAAACTAAGAGAAGTATTTCCAGATAAATATGTAGCCATTAGGGAAAATAGGCGTAAAGAGAAATTTATCATTGTCAATGAATTTAGAAAATAGCACGATAGCCGCTATCGCTACGGCGCACGGGGTCGGTTCCATTGCCATCGTACGCCTTAGCGGTTCCGAGGCTCTTTCCATCGCCAAACAGATCAGTAAAAACGAGATTTTGAAACCACGCTACGCCCATCTTAGAGAGCTCTACGATGGGCGTAGCGTGG
>JALWCE010000123.1 GCA_027036935.1 Nitratiruptor sp.
TGTGGTTTAAGAAGAGCTCGAAAAGCTTCATCCATCTCACAAAGCGCTTTTGAGATACCATGCTTTAACGCATCAGCCTGAGCGGAATAACCCCCGCCAAGTGTTTGTGCTACGATATCTACACTCTCTTCCATTTTGGTCAAAGCCAATGGAAGTCGTACGCGAAGCTTCAAAGATTCATGGCCTCCAAGCCACTCATCCAAACTCATACCATTAACGATAATCTTCCCCGATCCTTTACTGAGCCACACTTTTGCAGCAGCCGTCTTTCTCTTTCCTGTCGCATAATATCTTGCCATATTAGTTTCCCTTCACTTGTGCAGTATGTGGATGTTCGCTTCCCGGATATACCTTGAGTTTTTTAAGCATCGCTCGTCCAAGCTTTGTCTTTGGCAGCATTCCTCTTGTTGCCAATTTAAAGAGTTTTTCAGGATTTTTCTCTCTGAGTTGCGCAAGTTTTTCGCTCTTAACGCCACCAAAATATCCGGTATGGCGATGGTACTCTTTATTCTCCTTTGAACCTGAAACCTTAACTTTTGAAGCGTTAATAACTACTACATAGTCCCCACAATCCACATGCGGGGTATAGCTTGGTTTATGTTTTCCTCGAAGAAGTGTGGCAATTTCAGTCACAACTCGACCAAAAGTTTTTCCTTCGGCATCGATAACATGCCATTGGCGTTCCACTTCATTTGGTTTGACCATCTTTGTAAATTTCATATCTCACAACCTTTTCCAGTTTGATGAGTGAGATTTTACATCTCTTTATCTTAATTACTACTTAAATTTAGCATATTTTAAGCTTTTTGTTGGAGAACTCGTCTAGTGGAGAGCTTATATTTTTCATAATCGACCAAATTACCAACTGTTATTTTAAGCAGCAAATTCCAACGACCCTCTAAAGGAAGATTCGCATCTACTCTATAACGGCCCTCGTGATATTTCGCAAAAGTTTTAATATCCTCTTTATTTGTATCAGGACGGGTAAGGAGTACTTCTACTTGGGCATTTGGTACAGACTTACCATCTTTGGTAAGAATTTCAAATTCAATATGGGCATCTGGAAAATGGAGTTTTTGGGTTAACAACCGTACCTTATATTTTTGCTTAAACTCTTGTTTCATTTTCTCTATTTGATAGATATTCTTATCCACGTCTTGATAGGCCATCATATAGGTATCATCTAACTCTACTGGGTTATCAATAGCAGTTTTGACGGTCCACACCCCCATTCCTATGGCAAATATTACCAATGCAATAATAAAATGGGGCCAATAGTTTTTGTTCATTTTTTTATCACTCTCCTATAAATGAAATTAAGAAAAATGAGAGCAAGTATAGAATAAAAAAGTATACGCAACCACAGATAGATATCTCTATTTGTATTACCTAAACCGGATTTAAGTTCTTTACCGTAACTTTGAGCGATCTCTTCTGCAATCTGAGCATATCCATTTAATATCGCCGCCTCAATCGCCGCCTTAGGATTTTTGGAATGAGAGGTAAGCAGTGGAATAATGGTCCCTTTCCATGGCAAAGGGCTCAATATCTCCTCTTTATTAAACTTTTGAGATATATCGGGCGAATTGAGAATATCAACTTTATGATTTTTGACCGCAAGGGTTAGCAATACAAAAGGTTTAGGAAGATTAGAAGAGAGATTCTTTTCAAAATCTACTATTTTTTTTGTATGCATCTGCTCTACAGCCGCCACATATGCATGAACACCTGTCTTTTGGAGTAGTTCATTCCCTATTTCGTTGATTTTATCGATAGTTTTTTTTGGTAAGATATTTTCATTGACCAAGACAAAATTTTCAGAAGAGAATACAAAAATAGCTAAAACAAAGACAAGGGCAAATGCCCTCATCGACGATAGGCCACCCATCAACCTACATACGCATGGAAAGGTGTAGCAACTGCCCATAAAGAGAGCGCAGCCATACCAAACAACATCCAGCCAATAATAGTTTCTAATTTATCAACCATGATAACCTCCTATTTTTTAATATGCTTTTGATAAATATCCCATCGTGGGAAGACAAAGATGGTATCCCGATAGACAGCGATTTTAGGATCGTCCACTGCGTAGGCTTTGATCTTAATGGGGATTGGCACATCCTTGGTGGTATCTTTGGCC
>JALWCE010000124.1 GCA_027036935.1 Nitratiruptor sp.
AAGCTATCTTGAAGCTGGGCGATGTCCCCTTCTTGGGTGACAATGAAGCCCGTCGTATCCACTTTTTGAATGGCTCGCTCGGCATCGGCGGTAATATGGGTAATGGGCCGTTTGGCACGATAGCCGTTTACATCGATGCTATAGAGCAGTTTGTCCCGCTCGATCTTGGCAGGGGTAAGCTGATAGGTGATTTTGGCCAGTTCGCTCAGTGGGATTTGGCCAAACTTCGTCGCTATTGGCAAAAGCTTGAGAGCTTGGATATTTTCATTGTATTTGCCTTTGAGATAGAGGCGCACAAACTGAGTATCCATCGATGGCAAATTGGCGGCCAGCGCCACCACTTGGCCCTTGATGGGCAGCTGAGCGGCCACTTGCAGGGGCGTTACGCCGTAGCTGAGCGCTCTGTTTTTGTCGATGTCGATAAAGACCTCTGTAAAATCTTTGTCCCAGCTGATACTAATAGAAGTAAGCCCTTTGACATCTTTGATAGCTTCGGCGATCTCGTGGGCTTTTTGGGGCAGCGGCTCATAGTCGGCAGCTTTGATACGAATATCCAAAGGCGCTTTGATGGTCGAAAGCGCTGTCGCCCCAAAATCAAAGACATCGTTCTTCTTGACTCCGGGCAGCTGAGCTATGCGATCGCGTATCTCATCTTCTAGCTCCCAGATGCTTTTTTTGCGGTGGAAGCGGTCCACGGCGTTGATGGTGATGGTAGCTTCACTGGGCAGATTGCCGCTACCAAGGCTGAGCACCCCAGCCTCGCTCCCAAAGGCTACCGAGCTGGTCTTGACCCAAGGCTGCTTATGGAGCCATACCAAAAAGGAGTGGAGTTTTTTCTCCGCACTCTCAACCGGCTCGTTGGCGCTAAAAGCCACTTGGGCTTTTATGATCCCCGTATCCATGGGCGGCATCACATCTTTACCGATGAGGGGCATCACGTTTTTAAGACTCAGCACCAGTGTAGCCACTACCGCCATAGTCAGTAGCATCCTGCGAAGCGGCCAAAACTTGCCGTTGGAAAATTTGAGCACAGCCACATAGGGCTCTACGAGACGGCCTATCGTCTTTTGGTAGAGCTGCTCGAACCATCTCTCTATCTTGGTCTTGCCGGCCCCGTTTTTATAGAGCCAGACCGAGAGTCTGGGGATAAAGGTGATGGAGAGAAAATAACTCACCAACAAAGCGATAATGAGCGTGGAGATGAGGGGACGGAATATATGTTGCGGAAAATCGCCCACAAACATCAGTGGAAAGATAATGGCAATGGTCGCAGCCGTTCCTGCAAAGACGGGTCCAAGGACCTCTTTGGTCCCTTTGACAATCGCTTCTTGGATGTTTTCATGCATCTCTAGATGGCGCTCGATATTTTCTAGCACCACCACCGCATCGTCTACGAGCATGCCAAGAGCCAGAATGATGGCGGTATAGATGACGATGTTGAGCTCTCCGCCGCTAAGCCAAATGATGGCGATGGTACCGAAAAAAACAAGGGGGATGGAGATACCAGCGGCGATAATGGCTCGAAAATTGCCCAAAAAGAGCAGCAGCACCAGTAGCGTATAGACGATGGCGTCACGCAGGGCTTCGAGCATATTTTTGTTGGCGGTTTCGATGAGATCTCTTTGGGTATCTGCGATCTGAAAATCGATGTGGGGATAGAGTTTGGCCAGCTTTTTTAGCTCGGCTCGTGCCGTATCGCTCACCTCCAGCACGCTGCCACCAGGTGCACGCTGGATCGATAGAGCAATAGCCCTATCCCCGTTGCCCAGATATCCGCTGGTACGCTTTTTGTAGCTCCAGCTCACTTTCGCTATATCGGAGAGTTTCACATTGGGCAAGATGTTGAGGTTTTTGAGTTTTTCGATATTGTCCTTTTCCCCATAGTAGGTGACGGTGTAAAAATCTTTTTGGCTTTTGGTAAAGCCGATGGGAATGTCTTTATTCAGAGCAAACAAGGCTTTGGCCAACATATCCAGATTGACGCCATACTTTTTGGCCTTGTAAGGGTCCACCTCGATATCGATGGCACTTTGGTATCCGCCAAAGACCTCCACATTGCCTATTTTTGGATTGGCCAAGAGGTAGGGCTTGATATGCGAATCGGCGATCTTTCTGATTTCAG
>JALWCE010000125.1 GCA_027036935.1 Nitratiruptor sp.
TTCCAGTGTGTCCTTCTCTTGTCCCTTCTCGTCCTTGATACCTTTCTCTTTGGAACTGCCATACCTCTACTCCTTTTTCAGTTTATTTTGAAGTTCCTTCAGCTTCTCCCACCTTTTGTCTACCTGCTTCTCCTCTTTCTCCTCTTCCCACTCTCTGTAGTGGACTTCTCCACACTCTTCGCTACACACCGGCTTTACCGGAAGGTTGAGGAGTATCTGTTCCTCTGTAACCTCTGCAAGGTCAATGACAGTTTCGTCGGAGAATTTTATATCAAGGTCGCTTCCCTTTATCTCGCCGCCGGAGATTTCAGAGGTCGGCATCAGCTTGTAGTCAAAATCCTGCTCTACGTGGTGGGTAAACTTCTTCATGCACCTGCTGCACGTTAGCTCTACGTCTCCGCTGATGTGTCCTTTTACCTGATACCCCACAGGTTTTTTCTGTATTTCAACTTCTAACTTGAAGGGAGACGCTTTGCTCACCTCCTCTTCAGGCAGGTTCATTACCGAAGGTTGAATCTCTGTCTTAACCTTTAGCGGCTCCTTTGCCGTTATCTCGTTAAGGTTAACCTTTCTCTTCATCTTACCACCTTACAATCGGTTAGGGAAAAATCGCTCCATAAAATTATGCTTAACCCCTGTCTTTGCAATCTCGCAGACTCCAGACTAACTTTAGGCTGGAAAAACTTTAATTTTCTGGAGGATACATTGAGAAAAGCGCTACTGGCACTTGTTGTTTCACTTTCTGTTTCAGCCTCGTCTTCTGCTGCCGACAAGGTTCTTGCAAAGGTTAACGGGAAAACCATTACAGAGAAAGACCTTAAACAGGCCATGGAGACTCTACCTCCCAACTACAAAACTCTGGAGAACAACCCCACCTTCAGAAAGCAGCTCCTTGAAAACATGGTGAAGGAGGAGCTCCTCTACCAGGAAGCCCTTAAAGAGGGAATTGACAAAGACCCCAAAGTAAGGGAAGAGATTGAGCTTATGAAGAAGCGCATACTGATTCAGGCACTCCTCAGAAAACACGTCAAGCCGGGGCAGGTTAAAGTTACAGACGAAGAGGCCAAAGCTTTTTACGAGAAGAACAAAGAGCGTTTTAAAGACGCTAACGGCAAGTACGTTCCGTACGAGCAGCTTAAGCCGTTTATCGTTCAGAGTTTAAAGCGTCAGAAAGAGCAGGAAGAGTTCAGAAAGGCTGTTGATAGATACATATCTCAGCTTGAGAAGCACTCAAAAGTTGAACTCTACGTTAAGTAGACTTTACCACTGTTTTAAGTGGGCTTTGTAAACTTTTAGTGTGCTTCCTCTACTTCGGTTTTTGCTTTGGTTAGGGAGCTCCCGCTCCCGTTTAACTCAATGGCGGAGGTGTAGGTTGAGATTTTTAACATTCCTTCTCCTTTTCCTACTGATTTCGGTTCCGGCAGGTGCCAAGGTTGTTGACTACATTGCTGCAGTTGTAAACGGGAAGCCAATACTCTACAGTGAGGTCGTCTCCTACGCCAAGGAAAACGGTATCTCAGACCTGAGAGTGGCTCTGGATAGGCTCATTGAGAAGGAAATTCTAATTACGCAGGCAGAGTCAAAAGGAATAAAAGTATCGGACGCAGAAGTAGATGCAGCCCTAAAAGACTTTATGAAGAGGAACGGTATAGAGAACCAAGAACAGCTCAAAGAACTCCTTAAAAGAGAAGGACTCACTCTGAGCGACCTAAAACAGAAGATAAGAGAACAGCTTCTCATAGCTAAGCTCATAGCTCGGGAAGTAAAGTCAAAGATCTCAGTTCCCCAGGGAAAAGTTGACATGATCTGTCGGAAGGAGGAGGGAAAACCCGTAAGAGACGTCTACTACCTCTTTACTAGGAGCCGTTCCGTTGCAGAGAAGGCGATGGAGCTCCTTTCTAACGGCGTTCCTTTTGAAAAAGTTGCCAAAGAACTTTCTGAAAGTGGAGAAACTGCAGTTAAAGGCGGGCACATTGGGAAAGTGGCTCCAGGAATGCTGATAAAGCCTTTAGATGAGGCAGTGTGGAGTATAAAACCTGGCTCCTACAAGCTCGTAAGAACGAAGGAGGGTTTTTACGTCGTTTACCTAAAGTCTGAAGAAAAAGG
>JALWCE010000126.1:0-1588 GCA_027036935.1 Nitratiruptor sp.
AGAGGTGAGATCTATCTTGCCAATCTCAATCCCAAAAAAGGGAAGGAAGTGGGAAAATTAAGGCCGGTCTTGGTGATACAAACGGATATGCTCAACGAGGTATCTCATCCGACCGTGATAGTCCTGCCTCTTTCTACTCAGCTCATAGACGATGCCTATCCCTTGAGGTTTAGAATAAAAAAGCGAGACAAGTTAGAAAGAGAGACCGATATTTTATGTGACCAGATCAGAGCCATCGATGTTTGCAGGATCAGCTCCCAAGCTTTGACGGTATTGACTGAAGAAGAGATGCTCGATATTGAAAATAGATTGGAAATCATCTTAGGATGTATATGAAATGAATATAGAAAGTATAAAAAAAGAGCGCCAAAAGTGGCTGGAGTGGAAAAATATCGCGCCACTGCGCCAGCTTTTGGCCAAGATCCCAAAAGTCGAATGTGAAGTGGAGCTGGGGGATGTGATACGAGTGGATGGCGAGATCGACGAAGAGACTAAGAGAGTGGTGGAGGAGGCGGCTTGGGCGATGCGTCCGTGGCGCAAGGGGCCTTTCGAGCTTTTTGGTACCTTCATCGACAGCGAGTGGAGAAGCTATATCAAATACAATCTCCTCGAGCCCCATTTCGATCTAAGGGGCAAAGATTTGGCCGATATCGGCTGCAACAACGGCTACTACCTCTTTCGTATGCTCTCCCATTCTCCCGCATCTCTTACTGGTTTTGATCCCTCGCCGCTTTTCAAGACCCAGTTTGATCTGATCGACCGTTTCGTCCAAAGCTCCATCACCTACGAGCTGCTTGGGGTGGAGCATCTGCCCTTGTATCCCAAGCGTTTCGATACGATCTTTTGCCTGGGGGTGCTCTACCACCGCAGCGATCCCGTGGCTACCCTCAAATGGCTCAGACAAGGACTCAAAAAAGGGGGCGAGCTCTTTTTGGATACTTTCTATATCGAGGGCGAGGAGCCAGTGGCCCTGTGCCCAGCTAAAACCTACTCCAAAATCCCAAACGTCCATTTCGTCCCCACCATCCTGGCACTTCGCAACTGGTGCGAGAGTGCGGGGCTGGAGGAGTTCGAGGTGTTGGCCACCAAGCCCACCACTTTTGAGGAGCAGCGAAAGACCAAGTGGATCGAGGGGCAAAGCCTGGAGGACTTTTTGGATCCCAAGGATCCTACCCGCACGATCGAGGGGTATCCCGCTCCCAGGCGGGTCTATGTCAAACTAAGGAGGCCGTGATGATTAAAGGGGTATTGCTCGATATAGGAGGCGTGCTCTATGAGGGGAGCGAACCGATCGAGGGGGCCAAAGAGGCGCTAGAAAGGCTCAAAAGCCGCTACCTGGTTCGTTTCTTGTCCAATACGAGCCGAATACCGCCCTCTAGGCTTCTTGAAAAACTCGCCAAAATGGGCTTTGAGGTGGAAGAGGAGGAGCTCTTTACCGCTTTGAGTGCGGCTAAGCTCTTTTTGCAAAACGAAAGATCAAAAGCCTATGTGATCGCTACCGACGAGGCCAAGGAGTACTTCAAGGATCTACAAGGCGAGCTTCGCTACGTGCTAGTCTGCGACGCCTACACTAACTTCACTTACCAAG
>JALWCE010000126.1:1598-2095 GCA_027036935.1 Nitratiruptor sp.
CTACCAATATCAATCGCTACTTCAAAGACGCAGATGGCTTAAGCCTTGATGCTGGAGGATTTGTGAAGTGTTTGGAGTACGCCAGCTCCAAAAGCGCCAAAGTGCTTGGCAAGCCAAATTGTGAATTTTTCGCTCTGGCAATCCAGAGTATGGGGCTGCAAAAGAGTGAAGTGGTGATGGTGGGGGATGATATAGAGAGTGATATATTGGGAGCCAAAAGCTGCTGGCTCAAGACCGTCATGGTCAAGACCGGCAAGTTTAAGCCTCAAGATCTCCAAAGAGGCAAGCCCGACTTCCTCATAGACTCCATCGCTCAGCTTCCTCAGCTCCTTGATAGGATCAACCAAAAGGAGAGCCAATGATAAAGGTATATGGGATCAAGACCTGCGGGAGCGTCAAAAAGGCGTTGAAGTGGTTGAACGATAGAGGGATAGAGTATGAATTTATCGACTTCAAAAAGACGCCAGTAAGTTGCGACAAGATCGACGAGTGGATAG
>JALWCE010000127.1 GCA_027036935.1 Nitratiruptor sp.
ACTCCTCGCACCGCACCCAGCGAAGACGTCCATGCAGATGAATGGGTTTTTCTCCCGCCTTTTCACACAGATCGTCCACATTTTGGGTCAAATGTACGCTGTTTGGGAGTTTGGCCAAAAAGCGGTGTGCCTCGTTTGGTTGATATCTGGCCAACTCCTGGCGTCTTTGATCAAAAAACTCTATCACTCTTTTAGGATTTTTGAGCCACGCCTCATGGGTCGCCACCTCTTCTACCCTATACTCTTGCCATAATCCATCTCTAAAAGTGGGCACTCCGCTCGGAGCGCTCAGCCCTGCTCCGCTAACGATCAAAATTTTCATATAATATCTGTATGAAAGATTTGACAAAATATCTCTTACCTTTGCTGGTACTCATCGCCATCGCCATAGGGGTGCTCAAACTAAATAAAAAGCCAAGATGGATCACTCCTACTGAGATCAACCTCACCATCAAGACAAAAGTATTGGCCAAAGTGCAAAATATTCCGATCCCTACCAAAGACAGCAAGGCCGACGCTTTACACCTTTTGCCCAAACTTTCCCGTATCTTGGTGGTCAAAGTCCCCCAAGGCTCTCATCCTATTGCCCTTGAATTCAACGGCACCACGTTGCCTTTGATACAAAGCACGTCCACGATCTATCAAAGCAAACCTGTCAATATCAAAAAAGATCTGGTGGAAGCCAAACTTGTTTTTGCTCCCCGTACCATTTATAAGCTTCCCGCACAAGCTATCCATTTTGACGACAAAAAAACCTATGTAATTGCCAAAGAGGGCAATGGTACAAAAAAACTTTTTGTAACTATCCTCAAAAAAAGCCCAACATACTATCTTGTAGCTGGGAAGCTCAAAGGGGTTAAAGTACGGCTTCCCTAGAGTAGTCCTAACTCTGCTAAGATTGGCTCAATTTTGGCGCTAATGTCCAAAAGCTTGGCTTTGACCATATCCCAAAAATATTTATCGGCTTGATCTTCTAAATACCACTCCTCAATATGGGCCAAAGCGTTGGATTTCTCCTCTTCGGTCAAATGGGGACTATTTTTGATAGCCTCTTTGAGCTGTTCAAGTTTCTCTTTGCGTTTATTGTGATGAGGCATAATGACTCCTTTTTGGTTATATTGTATCCAACTCCTTAGAGCAAATCAATTAAGAGTAATTTTATCTGATTTAAGTTATATTAACTAAAAAATCATCAAGGAATCGCTATGACGATGGAAGAGACACTCCAGCAAATAAAAGAGGATTTTGAACTTTTGGGCGACCCAAACGCTATTGTGGAGTATATCTTGGAGATGGGGCAACAAAATGATATGAGACTACCCCCAGAGCTTAAAAATGATACGACAAAAATCCATGGATGCGCTAGTGATGCGTGGATGATAGATGAGTGTAAAGATGGTAAAGTTCATTTCATTGTAGAGGGGTCTTCGGAACTGGCCAAAGGGATGATCCCACTAATGCTCAAAATCTTCAATGATCGAACACCTGAGGAGATCCTCTCCTTTGATCCTAAAAAATTGTATGAGCTAGGTTTTGATAGGATACTCACTCCTACAAGACTCCAAGGTATGGATGCCTTTTTACATCGTATCTATGCAGCGGCAAAAAGATGTAAAGAGCAGCAAAACGGATCCTAAAAGGCGCTCCAAACAAAAAAAGAGGCGAGCTAACAAATAATTTACAATTGAAGTTTTATAATAGAAAAAATCTTTTAAAGGAGTTGAGTATGAGAACTTTACGGCTTGTCGCCTCTTTCTCCCTCTCTATTTCCGTAGCCCTCGCCGCCGTAACGGCTTCCCCTTCTTATATCAGCAATCTTAAAACTTTTTTGCAACAGCACGATTTTACTCTTAATGGCAAATTTTATATGTATGATTTCAATCATGACGGCGCAATCGCACCAAATGATTGGCTCTATATTGATACGGCCAGCGGGCAAGCTTTTCGGCTTATGGGCAAAACGCCTACCCAAAACGATGTTTTTGGATGGCTACCGCTCTCCTCCTTGCCATCGGATCTCCCATCTGCTCCTACGGGATACTTTATTTTTATCAATTTCCCCCAAGACCAACAGCTCTTCCACACCAACGCCTTTTCTTGGGTCTATGTGGATAAAAACTCAATGGGTGTATACAAGCTGATGGGAGCCGATCAAAACCACAACTTCGATTACCTAGACGAAAATGGCGACGGGACTGCCGATCCTTTAAGTGGTATCGAGGTATCCATCCTTGGTACTCGTGTCTCTTTTAGTTGGGAAAATCCTACATCTTCTCAAGACTTGATAAATAATCCACAAGATCAAAGCGGCGCCTCTCAGTCCTCTGCACAAAATTCCACTTGGCCAAAAATGACATGTTCTGATGAACAAAGCCAGCAGTACCATGGTCAGGGATTATATTACAAAGCCAATTCTTGGTATAGAGGTCTTATTACCTATGATTGTAAGATCGACGCACAGAATCGATGGGGTCTTAAAGTAGCCTCTTTAGAAATTAGCGATCTAAAACGCACGGAGAGATTAAAAGCCACATATGATGGCAAACGAGCGAATGGTCTACTAGAGTTTAACTACAAAGCCGGCACTATCCATATCAAAGGGAGTTTTGAGGGACGATCTGTTGACTGCGTTGAATACTACAAACCACTCACTCCAAAAACTCTTTATCAAGATCGTCCCGATGAGATACAAGAGTATATGGAGTGGTATGGAGATGGACCTTGTGATCCCGATTTTATTCGCTCAACCTGTCCAAGCTGGTTTTATGAGGACGTAAATGACTGCCACAGTCAAAATAACATTAGTGATTTAGTAATGCAAGCTACCCATTTGGATCTAGAACAAAATGTAGAGTACAGCGTAGAGGACAGCCAAAACAGAACGCATACGATCCATATTTTTCGTAAATATAAAATAGATCGCTAATGGAGTGGATAAAAGCGGCAAGCTTAGAGCGCCGCTTTTGCCTTTTCAACAATTTTGGAGAAGTGTTCGGGCTCATTCATAGCCATATCGGCAAGAATTTTTCTATCTAGCTCTATACCCGCCAATTTGAGTCCGTGCATAAATCGAGAGTAGCTCATATCATTGAGCCGACATGCCGCATTAATTCGGGTAATCCAGAGTTTTCTAAAATCTCTTTTTTTCTGTTTTCTATCCCGATACGCATAGACCAAGCTTCTCTCGAGCTGCTCTTTTGCTTTTCTAAAATGCTTTCTTCTACCGCTGTAAAATCCCCGTGCTTGCTTAAGAACTTTCTTGTGTCGTCTTCTTCTGACAACTCCCGTTTTTACTCTCATTGTTTCTCCCTTTACCTTTATTCTTTTTGTAGGTGCCGCTTTTTGCGGACTTGACCCGTGAGGGTGGAGTCGATACTACTTAGTAAGTGGCGATCAACTCAATAATGCGAACTTCGTCTACTTTGCTCACATAGTGAGGCGCTCGTAGATGTCGCTTTCTCTTCTGCGATTTTTTTGTCAGAATATGACTTCTGTATGCTGCACCCCGCTTAATTTTATTTTTTGTCTTTTTAAAGCGTTTTGCGGCGCCGCGATGTGTCTTCATCTTTGGCATGCTGGCTCCTTGTTAGAATTTGAGAATGTGATTATATCGTAAGATTATAAGAGGGAGGTTAAAAGAGGAGGTTAGAAGTGGCTACTTCTTATCCTCTTTTTTGGGGACGACGAGCATATTGATATAGCGTCCCTCTTGATGGGGTTTTTTCTCCACCACGCCCACATCCTCGATGAGTGGAATAATTTTATTGAGCACCTCCACACCCGCTTCTGGATGGGCCATCTCACGACCTCGTAAAAAGACCCTGAATTTGACGTGTTTGCCTTTTTCCAAAAACTCCCGTGCATGCTTGACTTTGTAGTCGATATCGTTTTGAGCGATCTTAACCGAAAACTTGATCTCTTTGACCTCAATCTTGGTCTGCTTCTTTTTGGCCTCTTTGAGTTTCTTTTCTTGCTGGTACTTGAATTTCCCGTAATCCATAATCTTACATACGGGAGGATTGGCATTGGGGGCGATGAGTACTAGATCAAGCCCTCTTTGCTCTGCCAATCGCAGCGCTTCATCACGACTAATAATCCCATACTGCGTGCCGTCGTCTCCTACACATCGAACTTCTGGTACCCGTATCTGCTCATTGAGGAGCACCTGATCCTTTTTCCTACTCAAAAGCGTACCTCACTTAATTTCTCCTTTATGTTAGATATAAATTGATCCTCGCTTAGACTATAGCGTCTCTTTTCTCTTCTATCCCGTAGAGCTACGCTTCGCTCCTGTACCTCTTTGTCACCGATGATGGCTACCATAGGCACTTTTTGCTTCTCAGCATTTCTAATCCGCTTATTGAGGCTATCATGCGAATCGTAGATCTCGCTATCGACTCCAAGCTCCATCAACCTATCGGCCAGCTCTTTGGCATAAGCCACATGATCGGAGGCGATAGGCACGAAGATCACCTGAGTAGGAGCGATAAAGAAAGGAAACTCTCCTGCATAGTGCTCAATAAGTATTCCAATAAAGCGCTCAAAAGAGCCAAGAATGGCTCTATGGATCATTACGGGACGTTTGGACATATTGTCGCTGTCAGTAAATTCAAGCTCGAAACGCTCTGGTAGATTAAAGTCGACTTGGATCGTACCGCATTGCCACTTTCTGCCGATTGCGTCGGTGATTTTAATATCGATTTTGGGACCGTAAAAAGCGCCGCCACCTTCGTCTATTCCATAGGTGTGGCCGTTTTTATCCAGCGCCTCTTGCAAAGCTTTTGTAGCCACTTCCCATATCTCATCGCTTCCGATCGCTTTTTTAGGCTTAGTGGAGATCTCCATCTCGTATGAAAACCCAAAAGTCCTCATGATCTCATCTACGAAGTCCAACACCTCGATCACGATATCTTTAATCTGCTCTGGCTTACAAAAGATATGAGCATCGTCTTGGGTAAATTCTCGCACCCTAAAAAGGCCATGCAGCACCCCGCTTTTTTCATGGCGATGTACTACTCCGTATTCGAAATATTTGATAGGAAGCTCTTTGTAGCTTCGCTTTTTGGATTTGTAGATGATGATATGACCCACGCAGTTCATCGGCTTGATGCCATACTCCACGCAATCCTCTTTGCCCTCGTCGCAGATCTGGGTAAAGTACATATTCTCTTTGTAGTTTTGGTAATGGCCGCTCTTTTTCCATAGTTTACTTTTAAGGATCTCAGGTCCTCGTACGGGCTCGTAGCCCCGCTTACGGTGGGCATGAAAGAGCAAAGACTCAAGCTTGCTTCTAAGGCGAGCCCCTTTTGGCAGCCATAGCGGCAGTCCGGCTCCCACCTCCTCGCTAAACATAAAGAGCTCCAGCTCACTACCCAGCTTTCTGTGATCTCGCTTTTTAGCCTCTTCGATCATATGTAAATAATCTTTTAAAGCTTTTTTATCCGCAAAAGCCACGCCATAGATGCGAGTGAGCATCTCTCGACTCTCGTCGCCACCCAGATATGCACCGGCTACGCGGGTGAGCTTGAAGTTTTTGAGATATTTTGTGTTTGGGACGTGGGGACCTCGACATAGATCTTCAAAATCTCCTTGACGATAGATAGAGACCCTCTGGTTTGGAATTGATTTGAGCACCTCTTGCTTAAGATCGTCCTCTTTGAATTTCTCTATCGCTTCGGCTTTTGATATCTCGTAACGCTCGATGGGAAGCTTTTGATTAGCGATCTGGGTCATCTTCTTTTCAATCTTTTCTAGATCCTCTTCGCCGATTTTATGGTCCACTCGAAAATCGTAATAAAATCCCTCATCCACTACGGGACCTACGAAAAATTTAGCCTCTGGATAGAGCTCTTTGATCGCTTGGGCCATAAGATGGGCGGTGGAGTGGCGAATTACTTCAAGTGCCTCTTTGGAGTTGTCTGGATAGATTTTAGGAGAGGATTGGATATCGATATTTTTGGCTTGTGCGGTCTGGAGGTCTATAATCTCTTCATCTTTTTTGATCGCAATGGGCTCCAACAAGATCCTTTTTTTGGTATGTTCGTATATGAGCACCAAAGCGCCGATAGACCAACATACCTTTTATGGTGGTCGCGAGAGGATTCGAACCTCTGACCACTACGATGTCAACGTAGTGCTCTACCCCTGAGCTACGCGACCAAACAAACGAACAATGAAATTATATCAATTTTTTTTAAAATGTAAATAGATAAGCCAAAAAATAGCTAAATCGATCATTACATCGGCAAAATTAAAGACCGCAAAATTGAAACCGCAGTGCCAATATACATAATCGATTACCCCGCCATATGCGAAACGATCGTATAAATTGCCAAGAGCCGCACCAAAGAGCGTCCCCAAAGCAAGTGGGTGTTTGGATATCCAGCCTTGGCGAAGCATATATCCAAAAACAGCGGCGATCGCTGCTACTAATATCCATTTGAGCCATTGGCCCAAAAAACTAAAGAGGCTAAAGGCGACCCCCTTATTGAGTACATATCCAAGGGTAATACAGCGGCTCTGCCAAAAAAAGCCTTGCAAAAAGAGCTCCTTGATGGCCCTGTCGATAAAAAAAATCCCAAGAGCCATCAACAAAAAAGCCACATACCCTCTCATGCGAGCTCTTGCTTGAAAAACTTTATAAGCTCCTCCATTGTCTTGTCCACTTCCCGCCTTTTAGGACCCTCAAGCAAAATCCGAAGCTTATTTTCCGTACCAGAATAGCGTATTAAAGAGCGAAGCCCTCTGTTTTTGAGCTCCTCTTGCCACTTTTTATACCCTTTTATCTGCTCCAAAGACTTTTTACGGCTTACCTCAATACTTTCTAAACGGCTAGGATACGGATCAAAGGGAGCCAAAACCTCGCTGGCCCGTTTGCCAGAGCGTAGCATGAGTGCAGCGATTTGTAAAGCACTGGCGATCCCGTCGCCCGTTTTGGCATAATCGCCAAATATGATATGGCCGCTTTGCTCTCCCCCAAAATTGAGCCCTCTTTTTTTCATCTCCTCAAGTACATATTTATCCCCCACGCCGCATCGCACCAACTCGATGCCGTGGCTAGCCAAAAAATCTTCAAGGGCTTGATTGCTCATAACCGTGGCTACTATCGCATTCTTTGCAAGGCGATCATAGGTTTTAAGATAGAGTGCAAGGGCTCCAAGCAGCCTATCTCCATCAACAATCTCTCCCTTTTCGTCCACAACCACGAGACGATCCGCATCCCCATCAAAAGCAAAACCGATATCGGCTCGGTATTTGCGTACCGTTCTTGCCAGCTCTTGGGGATAGATCGCACCGCATTTGTCGTTGATGTTAAATCCGTTAGGCTTATTATTGATTACGATCACTTCAGCCCCAAGCTCCTCAAAAACAGTGGGAGCCACTTTGTACCCCGCACCATTAGCCGTATCAAGGACGATACGAAAGCCATGGAGCGTGAGGTCTTTTGGAAAAGAGTTTTTAAGATGGACGATATAGCGGCCAATCACGTCATCAATCCGCTTAGAAGCGCCGATACGCTTGTCCGTGCATTGATTCTCCTCGATCTTCTCCTCATTAAAGTAGATCTTTTCGATCGCTTCTTCGTCCGCCTCTTGGAGCTTATCCCCTTTGTAGTCAAAAAATTTGATTCCATTGTCGTAATAAGGATTGTGCGAGGCACTAATCATAATGCCGGCGTCACAACGCATATCCTCGGTCAAAAAAGCGATAGCCGGCGTTGGCATAGGACCTACTTGAATCACATTGTAGCCAACGGCGGTCAGCCCGCTTACAAGAGCATTTTCTATCATATAGCCGCTTCGCCTCGTATCTTTGCCCACCACGATTTTGTTGGTGAGGCTGTTTTTGCGAAAATAGATCCCAGCGGCCATCGCTAAACGCATACTTAGCCCGGCTGTGAGTTTCTTGCCGGCTTTACCCCGCACGCCATCCGTTCCAAAAAGTTTCATATCTTGCACTCCAAAAGCTTAAAAGTTTCTAAATTTAAAGATTATTTAAAGAAAATTCGGGTACTATTCTAGCCTAAAATACATTAAAAAGGATTAAAGGGTATGGCAAATCATAAATCCGCACTTAAGCGAGTTCGCCAGACAAAAAAGAGAACGGAACGAAACCGATATTTTAAAACACGAATGAAAAACATTATCAGATCCGTCAAAGAAGCAGTAGAAAGCGGCGATAAAGCGGCTGCCATAGAGGCTTTGAAAGTGGCGAACAAACGGATCCATGAGTATGTGAGCAAAGGAATTATTAAGAAAAATAACGCCGCTAGAAAAGTGTCCAAGCTTCATAAACTTGTCAACTCCATGACAGAGGCTGCGTAAGCGCCTCTTTTACTCTCATGCTTAAAGAAAAGCTCACCCCTTTCATCGAACGTTACGAAGAGATTAATACACTTCTTAGTTCGCCCCAAATTACTAGCGATATAAAAAAGATGACCCAGCTGAGCAAAGAGCAGTCCGATATCGAGCCAATCGTCCAAAAGGCCAAAGAGTATTTTGATCTCATTCAAGCCATACAGGAGAATAAGAGCTTAATAGAAGATGAAGAGCTAGGGGAACTAGCTAAAGAGGAACTCTTAGAGCTTGAGCCTAGGAAAAAAGAGCTTGAAGAGCAGATCAAGCTTTTGCTCATCCCAAAAGATCCCAATGACGAAAAAGATATCTATCTAGAGATCAGAGCCGGGACTGGCGGCGAGGAGGCGGCTCTCTTTGCGGCAGATCTTTTTAAAGCCTACGCCAGATATGCCGAAAAAAAGGGCTGGAAGACGCAAATCGTTAGCTCCAGCGAGAGCGACACGGGCGGCTATAAGGAGATCATCGCCAAGATCAAGGGCCAAGGGGTCTACAGCCACCTCAAATACGAAGCGGGCACTCACAGAGTACAGCGAGTCCCACAAACAGAATCTCAAGGGCGTATCCACACCTCCGCCGTGACGGTGGCGATAATGCCCGAAGTGGACGATGTGGATGTGCAGATCAATCCAAATGACCTCAAGATCGACGTCTACCGCTCCAGCGGCTGCGGCGGCCAATCTGTCAACACCACCGACAGCGCCGTACGTATCACCCATATCCCCACAGGTATCGTCGTGGCGATGCAAGATGAAAAATCCCAGCATAAAAATAAAGAGAAAGCGATGAAAGTGCTCAAAGCTAGAATTTTTGAAAAAAGGATGCGAGAGCAGCAAGAGGCTTTGGCCAAAGATCGCAAAGAGCAGGTGGGCAGCGGGGATAGAAGCGAGCGTATCCGTACCTACAACTACCCCCAAAACCGCATTACCGACCACCGCATAGGATTGACTCTGTACAAACTTGAAGAGATTATGCAAGGGGGCGATTTTGATCAAGTGATCGAGCCTCTCATCGCTCACTATCAAGCTCAAAAGATCAAAGAGGCCGGGCTTTGATCGATACTTAGAGTCAAGAAGTAAGGGATTTTGAGTTTTATTTTACCATCAATAGGTATATCCCGCTTTGAGTGCTTTGCTTATAAAAATCGGGCTATGCCTCAACGAGCTTATATCCATTAGGAGATACTTGGTTACCCTTATTGAGGAGAATGTGCTCGCACGCTCATTGTTGATACAGAGGTAGCCGCCCCCTTTTAAAAGGGATCAGCCCTCAAATTTATGGAGTCTATTTTTACGGATAATGGAAGATACGAGGTAGTTGTAGCGTCTACCAAGCTCAGAGTAGCGCTGCATCGTCATAGCGGCTTGTAAACCATCAAATTTTCTACCCGCTTCTCTTGCTAAAAGTCTGGCTAGACGAAACTCCCGGTACGCTGGATGGCGATTGAGATTGAGCATATACGAGGCTATAGAATCTTGGATAGAATCAAAAATTCTGATTTTATGCCTCTTTCCTGGCGCTCTGTTTTTTGGAATAATCCCTTTTTTGCCATATGTCCACTCTCCAAAGAGATTGTTTGCGATCTTGGCAAAACGGCTTTTACCCCAGCCACTCTCCAAAGCGGCCTGTGCCAAGACCAAAGAGACCGGTATCGTATCGATTTTTTTGAGATACTCTTCTTTATCATAAAGTGATTTGATACGATACTTTTTTGCGATTTGGGCCAATTTGGCAAGGTCTCGACCATCGATCAAAGGATTTTGCTCAAAATTTTTAAAAAACTTCTCTACAAAAGCTCGCTCTTGAAGAATCTTTTGATTCTCTTTTTCTACCAACGGATGCAAAATCCTAAAAAAGGTCTCTTTTTGTACCGTAGCATCATGGATCGAATAGTACCATGAAGGAATCTTCTCTCCTCCATAGACCAATAGTACCAACAGGCTCAAAATCGCAACTACTCTTTTCAAACAACCTCCTCCTTGAACGTTTGGAATATTTTTTTGACTCTTCCTTTAAAAAAGAGTCTCTTATTCTTACAACGAAGAGCAAGCTCTTCGCCACTTTTTGGCACCATCTTGATATGAGATTGCACCAAACCCTCTTCTTTGGCTCGTACAAAAGCGGCCGCCATTCCGGTCCCGCAAGCAAGGGTCTCATCTTCGACCCCACGCTCGAAAGTCCGAATAGACATCCTTTTCGAGTCGTGGATTTTAGCATAATTTACATTAGCGTTGTATATATTTCTCAATTTTTTAGCTTTTTCTTTGTCAAATTGTTCCAAATCTTCAACAAGTGTTACCAAATGTGGCACTCCCGTATCGATCAGCCACCACTTTTTATCATCTTCTACAATGTTTTTTTTGATAATGTGAGGTTCGGTAAGCTGTGTTTCTACCATATCCCCCTCTACTACGGCTTCAATAACGCCGGCTCTTGTTAAGAATTTCATATGGTTTGGAGCTAGCCCAAAGGTGGCGGCGTAATGGGCCGCTGCCCTGCTGCCGTTGCCACACATGGCAGCTTCGCTGCCATCGGCGTTGTAAAACTGCCACTCAAAATCGTAGGCCTCATGAGGGAGCAGTATAATTAAACCATCAGCTCCTATTCCTTCTTGACGATGACACAGTTGTTTGGCCAACGATGATCGATCTTTTTTGATAAAAGCGTGAAAAAGTATAAAGTCGTTGCCACTGGCGGAATACTTTACTAAATGCATAGCTATCCTTTTGATAAATTTGACCCTATTGCAGATTATCGGGAAACTATTGCGTAATAGTTTGGATAAAAGCTTCGACTTGTTGTTGCAGATGTTTCAGATCTAAACTGTTGTCTATGACAAAATCGGCCATTTGACGTTTTTGCTCTATATCGAGCTGGAGCTCAATACGCCGCTTAGCCTCTTGAAAAGGCAACCCCTCTCGCCGAATGAGCCGCTCAAGCTGTAGCTCTTTAGGGGCATAGACTACCACTACGGGAGAGAGATTGTAGTTTTTGGTCTCATAAAAAAGAGGAATATCGATAAAATAGGGAATACCAAAACGCTCTTGATCCTTGGCTTGGCGTACTATTTGAGTTTTGATCTTTGGATGAAGAAACTCCTCTAACCTTATACGCTCTTGCTCGTTATTAAAGACTAAAGCCCCCAACTTTTTACGCAGCACCCTCCCCTCTTGGACATATTGGGAACCAAAGAGCTGGGCTATTTGCTCGCTTTGGGCATCGAGCACCTCATGGGCTATCTTGTCGGCATCGAGTACATGAAAGCCATAAAGCTTTAAAAGATTGGCCGTCGTGCTCTTGCCCGTGGCGATACCGCCAGTGAGGACAATGGCGTGGGGGAGTTCTACCACTTGTAAAGCTCTCCAAGCTCTTGCTTGACGTAATTTGGAAGCACGAAGCTGGCTTTATGGATGTCGGCATTGTAGTAGCGAAGTCCGTCCATTAAGTCGGCTCGCTGCAAGATCATATCGGCTGTAGGGTGGTAGAGCTTGGAGCCGAGCACAAAGTTCCAGTTGCACCCTGGATACATATACATCTCGAATCGATAGGGCATTACGATCTTGAAAAACTCCCCGACTACGCCCATGATCTGTTTGTGCAAGGGCATATCGATCCACCAGCTCTCCCCTTGGGCGACGACGATGCCATCATCTTTTAAGATTTTAAAGACATGGGCGTAAAAATTGCGATCGAATAATCCCTCGGCCGGACCCTCGGGATCGGTGGAGTCCACCAGCACCAGATCGTAGGTGGCCGCCGGAATGTTTTTGACATACTCGATGCCGTCATCTATCATGAGATTGAGCCTAGGATTGTCCCAATCACCGATCTGGGGGAAGAATTGTTGGCTTACTTTGACCACCTCCTCATCGATCTCCACCATATCCACTTGGATCCCTGGATGGCGCAGTAACTCCTTGGCCACGCCTCCGTCACCCCCGCCGATCACCAAAGCCCGCTTGGGCTCTTTGTGGGTGCAAGCTGGCACATGCGCCATCATCTCGTGATAGATAAACTCATCTTTGTCGCACAACATCCCGTGGCCGTCGATGACGAGCACTTTGCCAAACTCCTCGCTCTGGTAGACCTCGATATGCTGGTACTTGCTTTTTGTCTCAAAAAGCTTTGTTTTGACTTTGATCCCCTGTTTGAAAAAGTCCTTATGTATCTCTTCGAACCACATCGGCGCTCCAATTTGGATAAATTTTGTCTGATTTTAGCAAATTTGACTAAATTATACAAAAAATTAAAGACTTAGATGATATAATTTATATAGTCTTTGATAAAACTTTCCACCCAAGGAGGCGTCATGTGCGGTGACAAAATGCAACGAATCTTGATGGCTATCATGCTTGGCTTTACCATGTATCTTTTTGCGATGGGTCGCACCGACCAGACTATGTTTCAAATAGCGGTGCTTTTGCAGACATTCATCATCATTATGCTGCTCATCTTCGCCTTTACCAACTTCTGCCCAAGCCTTTGGTTTTTCAACAAAATTTTTGGCAAGTGTGACTGGGATAAAAAATGAGCCTTAGCTACAAAGCAAGTGGTGTCGATATCGATGCGGGAGCGAAGCTGGTAGAAAAGATCAAGCCGCTGGTACAAGCCACCTTCAACGAAAATGTCCTTGGTACTATCGGCGGATTTGCCGGTGGGTTCGCCCTGCCAAAAGGCTACAAAGAGCCGGTACTCTTTGGGGCCACCGACGGAGTCGGAACCAAACTTAAGCTGGCGATAGAAGCCAAGAAGTTCGACACCGTAGGGATCGATCTAGTGGCGATGTGCGTCAACGACCTCATCTGCAGCTTCGCCGAGCCCCTCTTTTTCCTCGACTACTACGCCACGGCCAAGCTCGATGTGGAGGAGGCCGCTCAGGTGATAGCGGGGATCGCCAAAGGGTGCGAAGAGGCCCAGTGCGCCCTCATCGGCGGCGAGACGGCGGAGATGCCCGGGATGTATCAAGAAGGCGATTTCGATCTGGCTGGATTTGCCGTGGGGATCGCAGAGCGTGCAGAGCTTGAGAATCGTCCTCCTTTGCAAGCGGGCGATCAGCTCATCGCTCTGCCCTCCTCTGGCATCCACTCCAATGGCTACAGCTTAGTGCGCAAACTCTTTTTTGAAAAGCTTCGTATGGGGCTTGAGGATGAGTTTGAGGGCAGACCCCTTAAAGAGGTGCTTTTGGAGCCTACCCGCATCTACGTGCGGCTCTACAAAAAGCTCAAACCCCATATCAAAGCCCTCGCCCACATCACGGGTGGCGGCATCGTAGAAAATCTGCCCCGAGTGCTGCCAGAAAACCTCAAAGCGGTAGTGTACAAAGAGCAGATCAAAGTGCTGCCAATTTTTGAGTTTATCTCCCAATATGTTCCCGAGGAGGAGATGTACAAAACTTTCAATATGGGTGTGGGTATGATTCTTATAGCCTCGCCAGAAGAGGCACCAAAGATTTTGGCCAAAAGTGACGGCTACCTCATAGGTGAACTCCAAGAGGGTCCAAAGGGTGTGGAGCTGGTGTGATCTATCTGCTCTCCAAGCTCTTTACCTACACTCTCTTACCTCCGGCACTTTTTATCTGGGGGCTTTTGTTAGCTCCCAGATTTCGTCGTATTGCGATCCTTTTGGCCCTTTTGCTGTACGCTCTGTCTACTCAGATAGGCTCCAGGCTTTTGCTGCTGCCACTTGAAAACGCCAAGCTCCCCTCTTTGGCCAAAGAGCCAAAAATAGTGGTGGTGCTAGGAGGCGGGTACGATCGAGGAGTGCTGGCTACTTCGGCGGGTGCCACCGAGCGGATACTTCGGGGACTTCTTTTGGCCAAAGAGAAGCGCTTGGGGCTGCTGTATACTGGTTATGAGGCCAAATATGCCAAAAAAGCGATCGAGAGGATCCAAAAAGGTTTTGGACTGCAAATCTCGGTATTCTACGAGCCCAAAAGCCTCGATACCTACCAAAACGCCAAGTATTCGGCCAAGATGATCCAAGCCCGCCAGATCTATCTGGTCACTTCAGCCTACCATATGCCTAGAGCCTACCGGCTCTTTCGCCACTTTGGCTTCTTGCCCACGCCTATCAAGACGGACTATCGCACCAAACCCGCACTGGAGGCGTGGGCGCTCTTTCCAAAGATGGGTAATTTGCAAGATAGCTATCTGGCTATCCACGAGTACGTGGGGCTGCTTAGTCTATGGCTGCGGGGTATCTCGTAGTAGTTCCATCACCTCCTCGTCACTGAGCTGATGGAAATCTTTATAAAACTGCCCCACCGCCATGAAATCCACCGGCACATCAAGCACCACCACCCGATCCGCCGCTTCACGCAGCAGCGCCAAACTATCTGGCGGAGCCACGGGTACGGCGATGATCACCTCTTTGGCTCCCTCCTCTTTGAGGGCTTTGGCCGCTAGGTACATACTGGCTCCCGTAGCCACTCCGTCATCGACGAGAATGACCCGTTTACCAGCTACTGGGATGCGAGGCTTTTGATACAGAGCTCGCTTTTGTCTGATACTCTCCATGATCTTTTGGATCTGCTCGTCGATGTAGGGTCTAGAGACATTGAGCATCATTACCGCCCGCTCGTTGAGGTACTCCATCCCGTTTTCGCTTACGGCTCCGATGGCCGCTTCTGGATTGTATGGGGAGGGGATCTTTTTGACAAAGAAGATATCTAGTGGCAAACCCAGCTGTTTGGCGATCACGTGGGCTACCGGCACGCCCCCTCTTGGCAGGGCCACGACGATGGTATCGGGATCGTTGGCATACTCTTTGAGCTGCTGAGCCAGCAGCTCCCCAGCTTCGAAACGATCGCTAAAGATCATATCCTGCTCCTTTTTTACTATAATATAGCACAAAAAAAGGGAAATAATGATCGCTTTGCTGCAGCGTGTCAAAAACTCACGTGTCTCGATCGATGGAGGGGAGGTGGCAAGGATCGCTCAAGGATATACGATCCTTTTGGGAGTGGTCAAGGGGGATTCTAGCGAAGATATCGCCAAGCTCGTCAAAAAGATCCTCAATCTTCGTCTTTTCCCAAACGAAGAGGGGAAAATGGATAAAAATATCTTGCAAATAGGAGGTCAGATCTTGGTGGTGAGCCAATTCACTCTGGCCGCCAATTGCAAAAGGGGCAATCGCCCAGACTTCTCTTTAGCCATGCCGCCAGCTTTGGCCAAAGAGCTCTATGAGGATTTCGTAGTGAAGCTAAAGGAGCATATCGATGTACAAACGGGGGTCTTTGGAGCGATGATGGATGTGCAGATCCTCAACGATGGGCCTGTGACGATTATTCTAGATAGCCATCAACTATGAGATGGTGGGTGATTTTTGTGATGGGGATATGGGCTATGGCAATGCAGATCCATCCAAGCACTCCACAACACTACAGACCACGATACGATATATCCAAAGCTTTACCCCTCACAAAAGGAGGATACGCTACGGCTAGGGCGTGGGAGCCAGACTCCTTGGCCTACGCTTCTTACTTTCGCATTGCCGAGCTTGGAGGATTTGAAGATATCAAGGGTATCGATCTTTCGCCTTTTTCCCACCCTATCGCCTATGTCTGGCTGGCTGGATTTTATAAAGAGGAGATAAGCGAGGACCCTTTTAGCAAGTGGGCATATTTGCACAAGGAGCAAGTCACCCTCAATCCCCACTATACGCCCAACGGCAACGATTTTTATTTTGATATGTGCGATGAGCGGCTGCAAGAAAAAAGAGCCCAGTATCTGATACAAAAGTGCCGTTCCTTGGGACTTTCGGGACTCTTTTTTGACTGGGCCAATGAAGAGTTTTTGTATGAAAGTGGCTTTAAACCTTTGCAAGAGACTTTCAAAAAGCGCCATTCCAACCAAACGTATAGCTCTTGTATCCAGCATTTTTTCGAGCGGCTCAAACAAAATGGTCTACTCATTGTTACCAATCAAGCCTACCGCAATCCTGAAATTTTACAAAGCGTAGATTACGATATGACCGAGAGTTACCTTATCACTGAGGAAAAGCTCCCCAACGGCACTTCATATACAAAGTATCAGTCCTTAGAGGAGGTGTTGGAGTACTTTAAAATCTTGGGAGAGTTGAAAAAGCGCTTCGCTCCTTATGGCCTAAAGGATTTTATCTATATGAATTATGCCGCCCCGCGCATACAAACCACGCCCAAAGGTATCCTACGCCTCTCTCCTAAAAAGGAGATCTTATATAGTTTCGTACTAGCTCGCATGGGGGGCTTCATACCCTATACCGAAGTGCCCGCCGACCATTCGCTTGAGCGTAGCTCTTTATATTTTCTTGATTTGGGGGCTCCAAAAACCCGAATGCGCCGATTTGCCGCAGGATGGTACAAGCTCTATGAAAAGGCTCTACTTCTTTTATTTGATTCTGTTACGGATATCTCCTATTATACTATCAAAGGCCTTCCCCAAGGCTTTTGGTATGACTGGGAGGAGGGCGTATGGCTCCAAAGCAAAGACTCCTTGACAATCAAACTCCAGCCCAATTACGATCCCATAACACGGCAATTCCATCCCGAAGCGAAAGTACTGCTGTATGCGCGATAGCCTCTTTTTGGATACCGCTCTCCTTCCGTCCATCTTCCAAATAAACTTTGTTAAAGCTCTCGTACTCTTTGGCGTAGCCTTTTTTCTCTTTGGATTGCTGCCTCGCTGGCTCTTTCCCCAACGTTTTACAGGGGCAGGGCTAGAAAAGAGTATTAGTAACATCTTATATATGCTTGCCTTTTTTGAGCTGGTAGTACCTTTGATGGAGGAGCTTGGTATCTTCTCTTTGTTTTCTCTTTTGTCCGTTATGGTGGGGATGAAGCTGCTTTTTTTGCGTCTGGTGGAAAAACAGCGCATTCTCACACTCCTAGAAAGGAGCAAAGAGAAGATATTGATGGAGTTTTTTAACTTCTTAGACAATCCTCGCGGCTTTATCGCAAGAGTAAAAAAAAGCTTAATCCATCGATTCTCCACTTGGGTACTGCAATGGAACCAAACCCTCCCCAGCCGCCTCTTTCTTCTGCTGCTTGCTTTTACTCTACTCTACTATCTAGGATATCGCTGCTTTATCTCAATGTCTAATCCTCTCCCAGATACGGCTCAATTTGTAGAGTGGGTGGCCAATTTGCAAAAAGGTATCCTCTATGCGGATCATAAAACGGCCGGAGCGGACTTTTACGGATTGGCCGTCTTTGTTTTTGTACTGCAGCTCTTTACCAACATAGACTCTTTGATCCTTTTTAATATCTACCCTCTCCTTTTGATCACTTTTTTACTTTTTGGCCTCTATTTTGTAGTCAAACGCTTCGCCCTCTCTTGGCAAATAGCTGCTTGGAGCGTGATGATTTATGGACTTATACTCCTTGGCTCTCCTCTTAATCACATCCTTTTGCCCCCTTTTCACTCCACTACCAAGCCTGAGATTATCCACTTCCTTTTTTTTAAGTTCTATACCTTGCCAAAAGAGTGGCTAGGCGGCGTGAGTGGACCTGGATTTACTCCCTATTTACGTTACTTTAGCGGTATGGCTTACGAATTTGCATCAGCCTTTTTTTTGCTCAATCTCTACTATCTTATCCACGCCATTCAAACCGGCGGCCGGACCAAAGATTTGATCAACTACTCCCTTACACTGATGCTGGTCTTTATCTTCCACGGCGGCGGAGCCATCGCCTTGAGCGTCCCAAGCATTTTTATAGCCGTGCACGCCTTTTTGAGCAAAAAGCTCACCCGATCTCTTTTTAAAAAAGGGCTCTTGGCCATAGGAGTGGCCGCAATCTTTGGCAACGGCTGGATGCTCTCAGTCCTGAAGTACGGCATTCCCCAAGATTTTGGGGCGGCGGCCCCCTTTTTAGATAGGCTCTTTGGCACAAAACAGGCTTTAGAGGATATGGTGGCTACGGGAATAGAGGAGGTGACCGTCTCGTACCTTACGCTAACGCAGCTCTACCTCTTTTTAACCATTGTGCTCTTTTTTCTTTTGGCAAGGATACATAAAAAAGGGTTCTACTTTGCTAGCTTCTTACTTATCCCTTTAGGCGTTTTTTTGATCTATTTTTCGGAGAATCTGGGATTTTTCAAACTCATCTATCAAGACAGGGCGGCGGAGTATCTCCTCTTATCTGTAGTCATTTTAGTCGCTTGCGCTATTAAACTCCTTTTTCTCCCCTTTAGGCTCCTTTTGCCTAAGCTGTATCGAACTCTTTTCATACCCCTCTCTTTTGGGGCTCTTTTTTTTCTTGCTCTTTTTATACCCCACTATAAAGACTCCCCGATGCTTATGCGCAGTATCGACCCTCTCAACTACTCCTCCATATCGTGGGTACTGCATATCATCAAAAAAGAGAACAAACCCTATACTTGGAGCGTTGTCTCTTTTGTAGAGGAGTATCCCCAAGTCCTTGGAAAGGGCTATTTTATCAACTCCCAAGAGTTTATCACCCGCTACAATCCGATCAATCCAAACCTCCCAAAACAAAAAATTTTCATATTCGTTGAAGATATCCCCCATACCGTCCATCTTAGCGATGCGTGGTACTATCGATGGAGGGCCCAGATTACGGATAATCTCAAAGCATGGATAGCTCTGTATGGCTCTACTCATCACAACATCAAGCTATGGAAAAAGAGCTCGCTTATTAGCGTCTATGAGATCGATAATACCAAAGGAGCCGCAAAATGAGAGTACGATACCTTATTACCAATCGGTGGGGTGGAGTGAGCAAAGCGCCTTATCATACGCTTAATCTGGCCATGCATGTACAAGACGATCCCAAAAGCGTACAAACAAATCGCCAAATCTTGGCCAAAAAGATAGGCCATCCCATCCAATTTGCCGATCAAATCCATGGTGATAGGATTTGGGTCCTTGACAAACTGATCGCTCCTCCTCGCTGCGACGGCCTACTTACTCAAAAAGCGGGGATTGCCCTTGCTATTCTTAGCGCCGACTGCTACGGCGTACTTCTTTTTGATAAAGAGACTTCCACCATCGCAGCTTTGCATGCCGGAAGAGAGGGAGCGAGCACAGGCATCGTCTCCAAAGCCATACGGCTTATGCAAGAGCGCTACGCCTCACGCAATATATCGGCCTTTCTCTCCCCTGGTATTTGCCAAAAATGTTACGATATCGGGAATTTGGCCAAAGAGTATCCAAAAAGATTTTTGCACGGTTCCCATCTGGATGTAAAAGGTATGATTGAGGAGCAGTTAAGAGAGGGTGGGGTAGAATGGAGAGACTTCGGTATCTGTACCAGCTGCGATCCAAACTACTTCTCCTACCGTAGGGATGGAGTAACGGGACGATTTGCAAGCCTCATATGGATGGAGGAAGCATGAGAGAGCTTTTTGATATTATCCCTAAACTACCGGGTGTGCGGGTCTATTACTTTGCACAAGATGAAGAAACGGCCAAGGAGCTGAGCGAGTTTTGTGCTGAAGCTGGTCACTATCTTGAGATAGCCGCACTCGAAGATGAGGTTTATGAGAGACTGGGGGGCATAGAGGCCAAAGTACGCCGTATCGACGAGCACAAAGAGCGCTACAATCAGCGCTCTTGGCTCTTTGACACCGTTTTTATTACCTACGATCTTACCAAACTAGATAATCAAAAGGAATTTTTTAAAAAGATCTATAGAATGATGAAAAACGCCGCTGATATAGTGGTCATCGTAGAGCCAAGCCAAAGCGAGAAGCTCCAAGAAGAGCTTCAAGAGCTCAATTTCGTAGCGATCAATCCAATCGAGCTTGGACAAAAAATTGCGGTAACGGCCAAAAAGATGCACGGCTGGACAAGAGTTTAGCCTAGCCGATGCTTCTTCATACTTTACCAGCTCTTTGGCCAAAAAGTTTATCCTTACGAAGCTTCTTGTTCATTTCATCCCTCCCCTCTTTTTTTTGAAGAGCGTCAAATGTTTTTAGACTCGCACAGCAGTAAAGATTAATCAAGGAATAAAAATTATTAATTGATATTTAATATTTAATTTGTTACAATTACATCAAATCTTAAGAGGAGGAGAAAATGTTCAAAACAAGACCTATCGCTTTAGCCGCTACTTTGATAGGTATGAGCGCCGTAGCCAGCGAGGCTTTGATCCAAAAGGCCAAACAAGCCGGTCTTAAACCTATTCCAAACAAGGTAAGTGAGCTTTTTAAACTTATCGACAATCCCAAAAATCCCATTACCAAACAAAAAGTTGAGCTGGGCCGTAAGCTCTATTTTGATCCAAGACTTTCTAAAAGTCATTTGATTAGTTGCAATACCTGCCACAATCTAGCGACTGGCGGGGACGACAACATCCCAGTAGCCACTGGACATAAGTGGCGACACAACCCCCACCATCTCAATTCCCCTACGGTCTATAACGCCGTTTTTAACAGCCGCCAATTTTGGGACGGACGAAGCCCTGATCTTGAAGATCAAGCTACCGGTCCTATTCAAGCACCTGTAGAGATGGCGATGGACAAGGAAAAGGCCGTGGAGGTGGTCAACTCCATTCCAGCGTATAAAAAAGCTTTTGCAAAAGCCTATCCGGGTGAAAAGATTACGATTAAAACAATTGGTAAGGCCATAGGAGCTTTTGAGCGTACGCTTGTAACGCCAAGTAGATTTGACGCATATTTAAACGGCGATCGCGATGCATTGAATAAAGCGGAGAAAAAAGGGCTCAAGACTTTTATCAGCGTGGGATGTGCTAGTTGCCACAATGGTGTGGGACTTGGTGGAGGAATGGCCCCTTTTCCAGCCATCGGCAAATATAAGTATGCCAATATAGGAGATTTTCATGGAGACAAGAAAGGAATGGTCAAAGTACCAACTCTTCGTAATATCTTAGAGACTGCGCCATATTTTCACAATGGGGCAACGTATGATATCAAAGAGGCGATTGCCATCATGGGTGAAACGCAGCTTGGCAAGAAGCTAAGCAAAAAGCAGATCGATAGCATAGCCACATTTTTCAAATCCCTTACGGGCAAAAAGCCTTACATCCGCTATCCGATGCTGCCAACTGAGACCGCTAAAACTCCCAAACCAAGCCTCGACTGATCTTAGGGGCTTTGGCCCCATTGTGCTACAATAGTCTCCAAAAAGGAGATCCATGGAATATCGCTATATCGGCCAAAGTGGCCTACGGGTTACTTCTATTTGCCTTGGCACCATGACTTTTGGCTCCACCACGCCAAAAGAAGAGGCTTTTAAGATCCTCGATAAAGCATATGATTTTGGGATCAACTTCTACGATACCGCCGAACTCTATCCTGTGCCGCCC
>JALWCE010000128.1 GCA_027036935.1 Nitratiruptor sp.
GATATCGAAGAGGAGGTGGGCCTCAATCGCTATAAATGTGAATACTTTATGAATTTAAGGAGTTAGGGTGAGACTGAGCCGTGCATTTGTCCCTACAACAAAAGAGACCCCAAAAGATGCGGTACTGCCAAGCCATATCTATCTTGTGCGAGGTGGTTTTATTTCTCAAGTGGCTAGCGGAATCTACAACTTTTTGCCACTTGGCAAGAGAGTTTTGGATAAAGTGAGAGCTATAGTCAAAGAGGAATTGGATAAAGCAGGATGCCAAGAGGTACAGCTGGGTTTCGTAACCCCTTGCGAGCTGTGGCAGGAGAGTGGACGCTTTGGCAAATATGGCAAAGAGCTGCTTCGTTTCAAAGATCGCAAAGAGAACTGCTTCGTACTAGGGCCTACCCACGAGGAGATGATGGTCGATCTGGTGCGAGGACGAGTCACCAGCTACAAGCAGCTGCCCCTCAATCTCTATCAGATCAATCTAAAATTTCGTGACGAGGCGAGGCCAAGATTTGGACTGCTGCGAGGCAGGGAGTTTGTGATGAAAGATGGCTACTCATTCCATGCCGACGAAGCGGATATGAAGCGAGAGTATGATCTAATGGAGCGGACTTATCGCAAGATCTTTAGTCGAATTGGGCTTGATTTTCGGGCTGTGGAAGCCGATGTAGGAGCGATCGGGGGGAGTGCGAGCAAAGAGTTTATGGTCTTGGCCAAAAGTGGCGAGGATACGATCGCAATATGCACAGAGTGCGACTACGCTGCCAATGTGGAGGCCGCCAAGCGGCAAAAGCCAAAAGCTCCCGAGCCGGCTCCCGAGTTTAGCAATTTCGAGCCATTTTATACCCCGGGTCTCAAGAGTATCGAGGAGCTGAGCGAATTTTTCAAGGTTGATCCTTACTATTTTGTCAAAGCGGTGGCCAAAAAGGCGATCTATGACGATGAGGAGAAGATCGTGCTCTTTTTCCTCAGAGGCAGCGACGAGCTCCAAGAAATCAAGGCCCAAAACGCCGTAGGAGCCAATGAGCTTGTGGACGTGAGCGAAGAGGAGCTAGAAAATGCTGGAATAGTGCCCGGTTTCATCGCTCCATACGAGCAGGAATGTATGATAGTTTTGGACGAGGATTTAAGGGGTGCCAAAGGGCTCATCTGTGGCGGCAATCGAAAAGATTACCATCTCATAGGTGCGGATCTGAGCCACTTCGATGATGCTCTTTTTGCCGATATCGCCGAAGTTAAAGAGGGGGATCTGTGTCCTAGGTGTGGAGCCGTGATCCATCTAACTAAAGGGATAGAAGTAGGGCACATCTTTCAGCTAGGCACTAGATATAGTGCGGCGATGAAGGCTACATTCCTTGATAAAGAGGGCAAGGCTAAGCCTTTTGTGATGGGGACCTATGGCATAGGGGTGAGTCGCCTCGTAGCCGCCGCCATCGAGCAAAATCACGATGATCGGGGTTGCATCTGGCCAAAGGCGATTGCTCCGTATATGGTGGATATCATCATCTCCAATATCAAAGAGTCTGAACAGCTGGAGTTTGGTGAAGAGCTCTACGAGGCGCTCCAAAAAGAGGGGGTCGAAGTAGTCCTCGACGATAGGGCGGACCGCTTCGGACCAAAGATCAAGGATTTCGAGCTTATCGGCTATCCGGTAGGTGTGATTGTAGGTAAGGGGCTTAAAGAAGGCAAAGTACAGCTAGTAGATCGCAAAACTTTGGAGAAAAAGGATGTGGCCAAAGAGGAGGCGTTGCAAGAGATTTTAGAGATGCTTTCGTAACCTTTTTGTGCTACTATTTAGTATGCTCTATTTTATATTCTATCTTTTTATCGAGACCTTTGTCACTGTCAAGATTGCCAGCGCCATCGGTCCTTTTTGGACCTTTGTGGAGATCGTCGCCACCGCTGTATATGGGATGTGGATACTCAAAAATATGCATCTACAGCTAGCGGTAACGATGCAGGCTTTGGCGAGTGGAGAGATAAGCATGGAAGAGTTTGAGAGTATGAACCTCTATACGGCAATAGGGGCGATACTTCTCATAATTCCTGGGTTTTTTACCGATATCTTGGGACTTTTACTGCAGTTTGGCGTCTTTTCTAAATTTATCGCCAAGAAGATTTTCAAACTCAAATCAAAACCGAGGGAGGATGATAATGTCATTGATGTGGAGATTATTGAGCGTTAGTGCGGCACTGGCTTTGAGCCTTAGTGCAGCGAGCGAAAAAGATGTGATAAAGTTTGTAAAGCGGGGACTCTCAAGTAATCCAGATATCAAAGTCTATAAAGTGGACGTGATAGAAAAGATTCCTCTGGATAGGCCAAAAGGGTGGGATGCATATGTAGTAAAATTTAAAATCGGTCTTAAGCGTCCCGGGGGTGAAGAGAATATGACCCAGAGGGATATCCTCTTTGTCCATGATCGCTATGTAGCGCCAGATCTTGTGGATATCAAGACCAATAGAAGTATGAAAAGTCGCATTGTGCTCAGTGTCAATAAAAACTTTTATGATCAAGAACATCTTATTTTCGGCAATCCAAACGCCAAGCACAAAATCGTAGTCTTTAGCGATCCTTTGTGTCCCTTTTGTCGTGAAGTGGTGCCCAAACTCTTTGAAGCTGCCAAAAAACATCCAGATCTTTTCGCTCTATACTACTATCACTTGCCTATTGAGGCACTACATCCAGCCTCCGTACCTTTGGCCAAAGCGATCATCTATCTCAAAAAACAGGGTAATAAAGAAGCTATCCAAAAGATCTACAAAACAGAGTTCAACTATGAAGAAAAAGATGAGAAAAAGGTATTGGCCGAATTGGATAAGAAGCTGGGGCTCAAGCTTACACCAGAACAAATCAATCAGCCTTGGGTAGTCGAAGAGCTGCAAGAAGATAGGAATAAAGCCAAAGAGTTGATGATCAAAGGTACGCCTACGGTCTATTTTGATGGCAAATATGACAAGACTCGCCAAAAATATCTCCAATATCTTCCAAAAAATGAGCAAAAGCAAAAAAGTGATCATAAATGAGACTCATTATCGCAACAAGAGGCAGTAAGCTCGCTTTATGGCAATCTGAGTATATCAAATCCCTCTTGGAGCGGATGGGCTATGCAGTGGAGCTACGGATTTTTAAAACCAAAGGGGACAAAATCCTAGATACCCCTTTGGCGCTTATTGGCGGTAAAGGACTTTTTACCAAAGAGCTCGAGGATGCTATGTTGCAAGGCGAAGCCCATCTAGCCGTTCACAGCCTCAAGGATGTGCCTACCCAACTGCCAAAAGGGCTACTCCTTGGAGCGATACCCAAGCGGGAGGTAGTCAATGATGCGCTGCTGAGCCAAAAATATCCAAGTATAGAGGATTTGCCGCCAAAGGCTGTGGTGGGAACCACCTCTTTGCGACGACGTATGCAGCTGCTACACATCCGTCCAGACCTTGTGATCAAAGATCTGCGGGGTAATGTGGATACCCGTATCCAAAAGCTTAAAAATGGGGAATTTGATGCTATCATCCTAGCCTATGCCGGTTTGAAGCGGCTGGGCTTTTTAGAAAGTGTCGAGTATGTGATGCCAATCGATGAAAATCTCATGATTCCGGCGATGGGACAAGCGGCTTTGGGGATCGAATGCGTACCGGAAGTTCTGGATATTGTTAAAAAATTAGAGGATGAGAAAAGCCGCATCGAGACCACTATCGAGCGAGAATTTGTAGATGAACTTCAAGGAGGCTGTCAGGTACCTATTGGTGTGCGTGCTCAGCTTTTGGACAATGGCGACATCGTGGCCAAAGCGGTCGTGGGACTGCCAGATGGTAGTGAACTGCTCAAAGACAAGATCTTTGGATCCAAGGAGAATTACCAAGAGCTTGGTCGTGCCTTGGCTGCTTCGATGATAGAAAACGGGGCCAAAGAGCTTTTGGAGCGGGCGGAGCAGATGGCTTTTAGGGAATATAAATGAGGTGGCTTTTTTTTGCGGCAATAGGGCTACTGTTTACCGGCTGTTTCAATCTTGGTAGAGTCAATCCCCACTTTTTTCCAAAAGAGGGGAAGCGTCTGGAGGTGAGTTGTGGGAAGAATTTCGATCTTTGTGAAGAGAAAGCGGCATACCATTGCGGATTTCGAGGCTACAAAATTCTTTCCAAGAAAAAGACCGACTCCGGTTATACAGCTTCTATCCAATGCAACCGCTAAATGATGTAGCTCTTAGGCTACATCATTCCAAGCACCAATTTTGCCTCGTCACTCATCTTGCTTTTATCCCAAGGTGGGTCGAAGACGAGGTTGACTTCCACCTCCGCTAGACCATCAATTTTATTGGCGAGATTTTTAACCATCTCCACAATACTCTCACCAACCGGGCATACCACACTGGTGAGTGTCATGGTGATGATCGCCTTATAGCCATCTGGTCGACGCTGGAGCTTGATATCGTAGATAAGCCCCAGGTCGTAGATATTGACTGGGATCTCAGGGTCATAAATGGTTTTGAGATACTTGATAATCTCTTTTTTGATATGTTCTGGATCGCCATATTTTTTGTTATGGTCTTCGATATCCTCTATTGCGTCGTTATCGACTTCTATCTCTTTTTCTTCGAGATTCATTCCCTCTCCTCGTATAATTCTATAAACTCTTTTTTGATCTTTTCCTCTCCAAGTTTTTCAAAAATTTCATCAAGAAAGCTCAGTACCAGCATCTCCTTAGCCTGCTCTTTGGCGATGCCTCGCTGACGCAGATAAAAAAGCGCCTCTTCATCCAGCTGCCCCGTTGTGGAGCCGTGGGTCGCTTCGCTGATATATTCGGTATAGATCTCCATTTGCGGTTTGCTCACCATGTAGGCTCCGTCGTTGAGCAAAATTGTCTTGGAGTCTTGGTAGATGGCGCTGTATTTGGCCGGATTTTTGACGATCAAAAGTCCGTCAAAAATTCCTCTGGCTCTGTCTTTGAGAATATTTCTAGAAATTTGATGTGTTTTAGAATCTTTGCCTCTGTTTTCTATATGGAAAGTATTGCCAAGTTTTGCCCGTTCTTTTCCAAAAATTACATGGCTAGCGTTGGTAGCTGCATTTTCTTTAAGAGTGATATGGTAGTTGTGCAAAGTTTTCGCCACCCCAAAATCAAAAGTAAAAAGACGAAATTCACTATTTTTGTTGCATCGTACGCTATGTGAAGCGATTTGGGCAAAGCTCTCAAGTCCCGTGACTCTGTTTTGAACAAGTTGAAGTATCGAATCTTTAGCTAGATCGATATCGTATCCATAAAAGTACAAAGACTCTTCGGCATAGACGATAAATTCCTCTTCTATTTTTGCATTGATCCCTGGATGTACGGATATTTTGATACGATAAGGTACAAATGTGCCTGTCTTGGTGAATTTCTGGACGATTTTGAGCTCCATATCTTTTTCGAGCTCGAAGTGTATCGTTTTGTCGACTAGAAGATGGTTGATATAGTAGATTTGGTCATAATGGCTGTCATCCACTTTAGGATTGGTCAAAAATTCCACAAAAATGGATTTGGGTGCTTTGGTCACCGTGCCATCGACGATCTCTATATGATCCGCCTCTTCGATACTCTCTATCGGCGGAGTGTAGGGGATATACTCCTTGTCCAAAATAGGTCTAATCCCAAAATATCGGTAGTGCTCCGTCTTTGGTGTGGGCATCCCCATCGATTTGAGTTTTTGCACCAGAGCCTTTTTGGCTCCGTACTCTTCTAGGTTAATATCCAATACTCTCATTACGCTTCCTCGAATATTTTGTATCCCTCTTTTTCAAGAGCGTCGACGATTTCGATACCGCCTGTTTTGAGTACTTTGCCGTTTTTGAGTACATGGACGAAGTCCGGCTCGATGTAGTCCAAAATTTTACGATAGTGGGTGATGATCATGAAAGTACGATCTGGCGTGCGCATCTTGTTGATTGCCTCGCTCACCTTTTTGAGCGCATCGATATCTAGACCCGAATCGATCTCATCGAGAATTACGAAATCTGGCTCTAGGATCTCCATCTGCAAAATTTCGTTGAGCTTCTTCTCTCCACCGCTAAAGCCTTCGTTGAGGCTTCTATGGATCATCTCCTCACGCATGCCAAGCTCTTTGATTTTTTCTTTTAAAAGCCGCAAAAATTCCGCCGCATTCAAAGGAGGAAGTCCCAGATGCTTTCGTTTGGCATTAAGAGCCGTGCGCAAAAAGTAGGCGTTGTTGACTCCGGGGATTTCGACGGGATGCTGAAAGGCCATAAATATTCCCTCAAGGGCTCGCTCCTCTGGCTCCCAATTCGTTATATCTTTGCCTTTGTAGATGATTTTCCCCTCTGTCACCTCCACGTCCGGATGTCCTACGATCGCTTTGGAAAGTGTCGACTTTCCAGCTCCGTTTGGTCCCATAATAGCGTGAACTTTGCCTTTGAGCATCTTTAGATCTATTCCTTTGAGGATCTGTTTGTCTCCGATTTTCGCATGCAAATTTTCTATTTTCATCATAGTACTCATCCTACGCTTCCTTCTAATGTGAGATCTAATAGGGCTTTGGCCTCTACGGCAAACTCCATAGGCAGCTTACTCAATACATCTTTACAAAATCCGTGTACGATCATACTGACCGCATCCTCTTCTTTTATGCCTCTTTGACGCAGATAAAAAAGCTGCTCTTCGCTGATCTTGCTGGTAGTCGCCTCATGCTCTATCTGGGCGCTTTCACATTTGCTCTCAAGATAGGGAAAAGTATGCGCTCCGCATCGATCACCGATCAGCAGACTGTCGCATTCGCTGTAGTTTTTGGCCCCTGTGGCGCTCTCGTGCATCTTCACGAGACCTCTATAACTGTTTTGCCCCTTTTGGGCCGATATCCCTTTAGAGATGATAACGCTCTTGGTATTTTTGCCGATATGGATCATCTTGGTACCCGTATCAGCCTGCTGCGCCAAGCGGGTGATGGCCACGGAATAAAATTCGCCTACCGAGTTGTCCCCTTTGAGGATACAGCTGGGATATTTCCATGTAATCACCGAGCCTGTTTCTACTTGTGTCCATGTGATTTTGGAGTTTTCTCCCTCGCAAAGCCCTCTTTTGGTGACAAAGTTATAGATACCGCCTCTGCCCTCCGCGTCTCCGGGATACCAGTTTTGGATGGTGGAGTAGTTGATATGGGCGTCTTTATGGGCGATGAGCTCTACCACTGCGGCGTGGAGCTGGTTTTCGTCACGACTGGGAGCCGAGCAGCCCTCGTTGTAGCTGACGTAGCTCCCCTCGTCTGCAATGATGAGCGTCCGCTCAAACTGCCCAGTGTTTTGGGCGTTGATACGAAAATAGGTGCTAAGCTCCATTGGGCACTTGACCCCTTTTGGGATATAGACGAAGGTCCCGTCGCTAAAGACTGCGGAGTTGAGTGCCGCAAAGAAGTTGTCCGTCATCGGCACGACGCTAAACATATACTTTTTTATAAGCTCTGGATAGTCACGGATAGCTTCGGAGATGGAGCAAAAGATGATACCAAGTTTGTTGAGCTCTTCTACGAATGTGGTCTTGACCGATACCGAGTCAAAGACTGCATCTACAGCTACACCGGCGAGCGCCTTTTGCTCCTCGAGTGGTATTCCCAGCTTCTCGTAGGCCCTTAGAATCTCGGGATCCACCTCGTCCAGGCTCTCCAAAGCCTTTTTGGGAGCTGCCCAGTAGCTGATGGATTGGTAGTCGATGGGCGGATAGGTGACTTTGGCCCATCTTGGCTCCTCCATCTTGAGCCATGCGTGGTAGGCCTTGAGCCTTAGATCTAGCATCCACTGGGGTTCTTTTTTTTTGGCCGAGATGAAGCGGATGGTATCTTCGCTCAGTCCCGGAGGAGCCTTTTCCTCTTCTATATTCACTTCAAAGCCAAGTTCATAGTCAGAATTGATGATTTTATCGACTTTTTCCATTCCCATTGTGTGTCCTTTTGCTTTGTCTAGGGGTAATGTAGCACAAATAAGATAAAAATTATCTTATTTACCAAAAATAAATAGGACAAAAATTATCCTAATTAAAATGGTACAATTTTGACAATTTTGTGAAAAAGGCGGATTTGATGGAGCTTCTTGAATTTCTAAAAGAGAATGGCCTTAAAATAATCGACCAAGAGCTTGATGTCAATCTCGAAATTCCTCACATCGCTTATGTGGAGGTAAAGCGAGAAGACTCTAGGCCGATCCTTTTTACCAATCCCGTAGATCGCAGGCTTGATAAAAAATATGACTATCCCGTGCTGATGAATATCTTCGCAAACTATGATATCACCACCAAAATTTTGGGTCGTCATCCCGATGCCATCGCAGCCGAGATTGAAGAGCTCTTGCACATGAGGCCGCCCCAAAGCTGGCGCGAAAAGATCGATATGCTCACGAAGCTTTTTAAGCTCAAAAATGTTTTTCCCAAACGGCTCTCTTCTAAAGGTATCGCGCAAGAAGTAGTGATAGATTCGTTGCACGATCTGCCTATTCTCAAGACCTGGCCCAAGGATGGTGGCAAGTTCATCACTACTGGTCAAGTCTATACGAAAGATTTGGAGAGCGGCGTACAAAATGTAGGGATGTATCGCGTACAGATTTTTGACGATATGCATCTAGCGATGCACTGGCAGATTCACAAAGATGGAGCGCACTTTTTCCACAAATATAAAAAAGCAGGTAAAAAAATGCCCGTTACCATTGCTATCGGTGGCGATCCTTTATATCTTTGGTGTGGCCAAGCACCATTGCCGCCAAATGTGTTTGAGCTCTTACTTTATGGATTTATACGAAATAAAAATCCCAAGCTTGTAAAATCTTTGACCAATGATATTTATATCCCCCAAGATGTGGATTTCGTGATAGAAGGCTATGTGGATCCGCAAAATTTTGAGATAGAAGGACCCTTTGGAGACCATACGGGCTACTATACTTTGCCAGAACCCTTTCCCGTGATGGAGGTGACAAAGATCACATCCAAAAAGGATCCTATCTTTACCGCCACCGTAGTGGGCAAACCCCCATTGGAGGATAAGTATATGGGGTGGGGGACGGAGCGTATCTTTTTGCCGCTACTCAAAACGACAGCGAGTGACTTGATTGACTACCATATGCCAGAAAATGGCGTTTTCCATAATTTGATTTTAGCCAAAATGGAGGTACGCTATCCCGCCCACGCCAAGCAGTTCATGCACGCTTTTTGGGGAGTTGGACAGATGAGTTTTGTCAAACATGCCATCTTTGTAGATAAGGATGCCCCCTCTCTTACTGATTATCCTGCTTTTACCCGTTATGTGTTGGATCGCTTGAGTCCTGATCGAATTTTGATTAGCGAGGGAGTGGTAGATCATCTAGACCACGCTAGCCCCAAGCAGTTTGAGGGTGGAAAGCTTGGCATCGATGCCACGGGCGATGAGGTGCGCGAGGGAGTGGAAGAGCCTTTGAGTGATGAGGAGCTTTTGGCAAAACTTCGCCAAATAGATCAAGATATCGTCGATATCAAACAATATGAAAAGAGGAGCAAAAATCCGATTCTCGTGCTCCGCTACGCCAAGAAACGCTCCGTTCAAGAGCTTTTTGATGAGCTTGGGCCGTTGGCTAAACATATAAAAATCTTGGTCGTAGTAAACGAAAAGGACGATCTGGATAATCCGTATATGCTGATATGGCGAGTGACCAATACGATAGATGCCAAGCGAGACGTGCGGCTTGAGCCCTTTATCATGGTAGATGGAACGGACAAAGATCCAAGTATAGATACAGATGTGAGAGAGTGGCCACCGGAGGTGGTGTGTGATGAAGAGACACTAAAGAATTTGATAAGGCGAGGGATTTTGGATATAGATGAAGAGTTTATCAAATTTTTTGGGTTGTTGTAAAAAAGTTAAAGGGTGTCGAGTCTTTGCCAAAAGAGGGTTTGGCCAGTATAATGGAAAGATGAGAAAACAAAAAGATTTGGAGTATAAAGATTGCGAATCGATAAGTTTATGAATGCTGTAAATATCGTCAAACGACGATCTGTGGCTCAAGATATGATAAAAAACGAGGTGGTGCTACTTAATGGTATGGTGGCAAAGGCGAGTAAAGAGGTTAAAGTAGGGGATGAAATTACTATTAAGTATCTCAAAGGCGATAAACGTTATAAAGTGCTTCAGATCCCTACGACCAAAAATGTACCAAAAGTAAAAATGGGGGAATATGTTAAGGAGGTATGATGTTTGAAGAGCTTTTTGCCAATAAATTGAGTTTGGATGAGGCAAGGGAGTTTCTTGTACAGCTCTATGAAAAAGGAGAGAGTGCCCAAGAAATAGCGGAGGCGGCTAAGATTATGCGCCGTTACTCTGTTAAGTTGCCTATCCCCTTACAGTTGCAAGAGGAGCTCATCGATATCGTGGGGACAGGAGGAGATAGAAGCGGCACTTTTAATGTCTCTAGTACGGTGGCTCTGCTTCTTCCCTCTCTTGGCAGTTATGTGGCCAAGCATGGCAATAGAAGCATTACGAGTAAAAGCGGTAGTGCCGATATGCTTGAGGCTTTGGGGATCACTTTGGATCTTGCTCCAAAAGCTCAGGTACAAATGCTCCAAAGATGTGGTTTTTGTTTTATTTTTGCCAAGGAGCACCATCCGGTTATGGCCCATATTATGCCCGTACGCAAAAGTATCCCCCATCGTACGATCTTCAATCTTTTAGGACCTTTGACCAATCCAGCTGGAGCGAAGAAGTATCTTTTAGGGGTTTTTGATAAAACTTTTGTTCCCAAGATGGCTCAGGCTTTGCAAACTCTTGGAGTTCAGCGAGCGATGGTGGTCTCAAGTGAAGATGGGATGGATGAGATGAGCTTGAGCGCTCCTACTTTTACGGCATGGGTGGAAGAGGATATTGAGTATCGCACCATTGCGCCAGAGGAGGTTGGTTTTGCGCGGTGCGGTTTTGATGAGCTTCAAGGCGGGGATGCTTGGCAAAATGCCAAGATCACCGAGGGTATTTTAAAAGGGGAGCTCAAAGGACCCAAACGGGATATGGTGCTCCTCAACGCCGGCGCTGCTTTGGTAGTAGATGGCAAAGCGAGCTCGATACAAGAAGGGATTCAGATGGCCGCAGAGGCTATTGATAGTGGAAAAGCGGCTCAAAAACTGCAACAAATTATTCAAGTGAGTCGGGAGCTGGCCAATGCAAATTAGAGCCGGTCTGCACGATTTAGATAAGGTAGTAGAGTGTATCAAACAGACTCAAAAGCCAGTTGTCTTGTTACAAGGGCCTGTGGGAGCGGGCAAAACTACGCTCGTTCAAGCCTTTGCCAAAAGTATGGGTCAAAGGGGGGTGCGCTCGCCTACTTTTTCTATTCAACAAGTCTATGGTAAAGATATTTACCATTACGATTTATATAACGCAGGGGTAGATAAATTTATGGAGCTAGGACTTTTTGAAGAGCTGCAAAAAAAAGGGCGGCACTTTATAGAGTGGGGTGAGGAGCTAGAGGATTGGCTCGATCAAATGGGGGTGGAGTATCTTAAAGTTCGTATTATCCCGTATGGAGATAAAAGAGAGTATCAATGCAGCTACTAAGAAGAAAACATAAACTCATAGCTAAAAATCTTAAAAAGATCATCAAAGGCCGTCCGATTGTCAAAGGTGTCGATCTAGAGGTCAAAAGCGGAGAGGTGGTAGGATTGCTAGGTCCAAATGGGGCTGGAAAGACGACTACTTTTTATATGATTTGTGGATTGGTGCCTCCAAGCAAGGGCAAAGTGATAATGGACGATGAGGATATTACCGAGCTGCCGCTTCATAAAAAGGCTCAAAAAGGTATTGGGTATCTGCCTCAAGAGTCCAGCGTTTTTAAAGAGCTGACGGTAGAAGAGAATCTCTACATCGCCGCAGAGGCAGGCCTAAAAAACAAAGAGGAACAAGAGAGGGTAGTGGAGGAGTTGCTTGAACTTTTCAACATTGAGCCAGTGCGCCATAGAAAAGGGCGAGAGCTTAGTGGTGGGGAGCGGCGGCGTTGTGAGATTGCTAGAGCTTTGGTAATTAGGCCGAAGTTTTTGTTGCTTGACGAACCTTTTGCCGGCGTGGATCCTATCGCCGTTGCTGACATACGCCAAACTATCACAAGGCTCAAAGACTCAGATATCGGCATCCTTATTACCGATCACAATGTACGAGAGACATTGAGGGTATGCGATAAGGCTTATGTGCTCAAAGATGGAGAGATTTTGGCCAAAGGGAGAAGCTACGAGGTAGCAGCCGATCCGCTTGTTAAAAAATTCTATTTGGGAGAGGATTTTGAGCTGTGATGAGCATAAAGGAAGTGTTGGATAGGGAGGTCATCAGGCGCAATAGACCACAAGAGTTAGATGGTACAAGACCCGATCCGATTATCGTGGCCAAAAAGTACAACGATCCAAAAATCGCTTTAATATGCGCACTTTTTTCTTATGGCAATGTGCGCTCCATTCTTGCTTTTTTACAAACTCTTGACTTTGGAATACTGCAATCAAAGGAAGAGGAGATTTTGAGGATCTCTTCTTATTACCGCTTTCAAAAACCTTTGGATGTGGCCAATCTCTTTTTGACTCTCAAAAGAGCCGGGGATTTGCAAGAGATCTTTTTGAGAGGATATCGTAAGGGGCACGATGTGCGAGAAGGGCTTAAAGAGCTGATAGAGTATCTGTACTCCCTCAATCCCTACCAATCCTATGGCTACAAATTTTTGCTCGGTTCTGTACCAAAGAGTTCGCCCAAAGGGGCTTCGCCTTTGAAGCGTTGGAATATGTTTGTACGCTGGATGGTGCGAAAAGATCATATCGATATGGGGTTGTGGTCAAAGGTGGATAAGAAAGATCTTATCATTCCTTTGGATACCCATACCTTTCGCACGGCTTTAAAGCTTGGATTGCTCAAGCGTACACGCTACGATATGCAAGCGGCGCTGGAACTCACCCGGGTTTTGCGAGATTTTGACGCTAGTGATCCGGTGCGTTACGATTTTGCCCTGTATCGATTGGGTCAAGAGAAATTAGTCTGATCTTAAGGAAAATTTTTGTACAATTTGATCCAAATTCACGCATAGGAGAAACGATGGAGGGAATTTTTACCTTTTTTGGTGTGATATCCCATAATCATACTTTTATTTTCATAGCCCATACGCTGCTTGCGGCTATTTTAGTGCTAGTAGTAGCAAAACTGGCCACTCGTTCGCTTCGTATCGTACCAAGCGGATGCCAAAATGTAATGGAGGCCTATTTGGAGGGCGTTATTGCTATGGGTAAAGATGTAATCGGCGAGAGCTACGCAAAAAAATATCTGCCTCTTGTGGCAACTTTGGGACTTTTTATCTTTTTTGCAAATATTATGGAGATCATTCCAGGGTTTGAGCCGCCCTCTGGCAATATCAACTTTACGCTTACTTTAGCTCTTATTGTTTTTATTTTTTATAACTTTGAGGGTATTCGTAAAAATGGTTTAAAGGAGTATCTCGCCCATTTTGCAGGACCGGTAAAAATATTATCTCCTTTAATGTTTCCTATCGAGGTTGTTTCACATTTTTCTCGTGTTATCTCTTTGTCATTCCGACTTTTTGGAAATATCAAGGGGGATGATCTTTTTGTATGGGTACTTTTGATGCTGGCTCCTTGGATTGTGCCGCTTCCGGGATTTGCCTTGATGACCTTTAGCGCCTTTTTGCAAACCTTTATTTTTATGATTTTGACATATGTTTATCTTGCCGGAGCGGTTTTATTGCACGAAGAGTCTTTGTAATTCGATGAATCGTTCTTGGCTTGAGATCGTTATTAGTTTTTTACTCGGTGTCCTCTGGGCCCTTTTGGGGCTCAGTGTGGCGCTGGTCTTTTTTTCATTTTATAAAGTCTCTTTTTTTGCCGCGCTCTCTTTTTCTCTATTGGTTGCTTGCTTTTGGCTCTTTTTGATTGTTCTTTTAGAGATGGCCAATATTCAAATCGAGAGACTTAAAGAGCTCAAAGAGCAGACTCGCATTCTTCAAAATATCGAAGAAAGGCTATATGAATAAGATAAGCTATCTCATTACCGATAGCAGCGTCTACTCCTCCTATCCCACACGTTTTAAAGTCCGACTTTTACGGGCTATAAAGCGTCATAATCCCACTTTTATCCTCTATAGAGAAAAAGAGAACTTTTCTCAATCTATGGCCTTGTGGATAAAAAGAAGATGTGGCCAGCGAGTACTTGTACACTCTCATATCAAATTGGCTAGGCGATATCGATTTTTTGGGGTGCATCTTCCCTCAAATCTTGTGGCACAAATCCCAAAGGCTAAAAGGAGTAAGCTTTTTGTGGTAGCCAGTGCCCATTCTCTCCAAGAGCTTCATACCATTAAGAAATTAGGGGGGGATATGGCTACTTTTAGTCCTATCTTTGCTACTCCAAACAAGGGTATGCCAAAAGGCGTTAGGGCTTTAAAAAAAGTAGTGCGAAGATCAAGATTGCCTATCCTTGCTCTTGGGGGCATTATTAGAAAAAAGGAAGTTGCTCAAATTACTCGTACCAAAGCGGCCGGATTTGCATCCATTCGATATTTTTCAAGATAAAATGATTTTGGCTAGCTCTGGAATCTATTGTAGGATGTTTTTAATGGGCCTTTTATGCAAATTTAAGTAAAATCGCAAAAAACTAAAAGGAATCGGATGCAGTTTGAAGTGGTCATCGGTCTTGAAGTTCATGTGCAGCTTAATACAAAGACGAAGATGTTTTGTTCTTGTCCGACGAGTTTCGCCCAAGAGCAGAATAAAAATACCTGTCCTACCTGCTTGGCTTTGCCCGGAGCACTGCCCGTTATCAATGAAGAGGCGGTTAAAAAGGCTATGATGTTTGGGTGGGCGGTGGAGGCCACCATTAATAGAAAATCAATTTTTAATCGTAAAAACTACTTCTATCCCGATTTACCAAAAGGGTATCAAATTAGTCAATTTGAAATTCCTATTGTAGAAAATGGACATCTCTTTATCGACAAAGAGGACGGTTCCAAGCGCAAGATCGGTATTACTAGGGCCCATCTTGAAGAGGACGCCGGCAAAAATATCCATGAGGGAAATATTAGTAAAGTAGATCTTAATCGGGCGGGAACTCCTCTTTTAGAGATTGTGAGCGAGCCGGATCTAAGAAGCAGTGAGGAGGCTGTGCAGTATCTAAAAAAATTGCACGCTATTGTCCGCTATCTTGACATTAGCGACGCCAATATGCAAGAGGGCTCTTTTCGCTGCGATGCAAACGTCTCCATCCGACCCAAGGGAGATGAAAAACTCTACACCAGAGTAGAGATCAAAAATCTTAACTCCTTTCGTTTCATTCAAAGAGCCATCGAATATGAGATAGAGCGTCACATCGAAGCTTGGGAAGATGGGGTGTACGACAAGGAGGTAGTCCAAGAAACAAGACTTTTTGACACCCAAAAAGGGGTGACAAGAAGTATGAGGGGCAAAGAGGAGAGTGCGGATTATCGCTATTTTCCAGATCCAGATCTCCCCCCTCTTGTGATTCCCGATGCGTTTTTTGAAGAGACAAAAGACATTCCCGAGCTTCCCGACCAAAAACGAGATCGCTTCATAAAAGAGTATGGCATTAAACCTTACGATGCAGCTCTCATAGCAGGTTCTAAAGAGACGGCCGAGTTTTTCGAAGAGATGATGGCAAGTGGTATAGAGGCTAAAAATGCCGTCACGTGGCTAACTGTGGAGCTGGCGGCACGTCTGAACAAATCGGGACTCGAAATTACCCAAAGTCCTGTAAGTAGCGTAAAACTGGCCAAACTCGTGCAGCGTATCGAGGATAAAACCATTAGTGGCAAAGCTGCTAAAGATGTGCTGGACTACTTGATGGAGCACGATATCGATGTGGACGAAGCGATCGAGAAACTTGGTCTCAAACAGATTAGTGACGCTTCGGCACTCGAGCCGATCATTGATGAGATTTTGGCGGCAAATATGGATAAAGTGGAGCAGTATAAGGCTGGTAAAGAGAAGCTCTTTGGATTTTTTGTGGGTCAAGTGATGAAAGCGAGCAAAGGCAAAGCAGATCCAAAACTTGTTAATGAGCTTTTGAGGAAAAAACTTTCTTGAGGTTTGCGCAATTTCTTGTAGACCTCGCTTTTTTACTAGATAACTCTTTGCGCTATCAGCGCGTCAAGAGGTTTTTTAAAAACCTCTTGGAAAACGATGACTACCCTTATAAAAAATATTTTGACTATTTTATGATCTTTTTGATCCTCTCGAGTGTGGTTATCATTATCGAAGAGGTCAAGACCCCCATATCCAAATGGCTCTATTACTATGATGTCTATTTTGTTACGGGTGTTTTTATTGTGGAGTATCTGTTACGCTTGTGGGTCTATAATGATGTGCATAAGATTATTATCCTCGAATATGAGGAGTCTCTTTTTCTAGAGCGCCCGTTTGATACTAAACGGGTATTAAAAGAGATCGTAAAAAAGAAATTAGAGTATATATTTTCTCCTTTAGCAATTATTGATTTATTAGCGATTCTTCCAAGCTATCGAGAGCTTCGGATTTTAAGAATATTTGTCCTGTTTCGCGTCTTTAAGCTGTTGCGCTACTCTCAAAATATTACCCATTTTTTTCAGGTCCTCGCATCCAAAAAGATAGAACTTTTTACCCTTTTAATGTTGGTGGCTTTTACTATTTTGGTCTCAGGAATTAGCATTTATGTCTTTGAAGAGCAGCACAATCCCCATATTAATACTCTCTATGACGCTTTTTACTGGGCGCTTGTGACAATCTCTACGGTTGGATATGGCGATATTGCCCCAGTGACCCATGAGGGCCGCACCATTACAATGATTATTATCTTGGTTGGGGTGGGACTGATCTCTTTTGCCACTTCCATTATTGTAAGTGCTTTTAGTGAGAAATTAAACGAAATCAGGGAAAATCGTATCGTTCATATGGCCAAAAAGTTAGATAACTACTATGTGATATGTGGTTTTACCCATATGGCTCAGCTTTTGGCCAAACGATTTCAACGAGAAAGGATCGATTTTCTTATTATAGATAACGATGCTAATGTGGTGGAGAAAGCATTGGCCGAGGGATATTTGGCTATTTGCGAGGATGCAACACAGGCCAATGCTTTTCGCCATATCAATTTTAATAGTGTCAAAGCGGTGATGGCGCTTACGCAAACCGATATGCACAATATCTATATCTGTTTGAATGTACGAAGTTTTAGTAAAGAGTGTTTTGTGATCTCTAACGCTGTAGATAATAATTCCCATAAAAAGCTTAGGCTTGCTGGTGCTGATTATATCATATCCCCTTATATTACGGCCGGTTTTTTTGCTGCCAAAATTATTGATGAGCCTATCGCTATTGAAGCTATAAAAGATATTTTAATTGCGCGTAAAAACGCTTTATGTGAACAAGTTGAGGTGATTAAAGGCTCTTTTTTGGAGGGAAAACAGATCAAGGATATCGATTTTGACAGATATAAGCTCATTTTATTGGGTATTGTTAAAATGGAAGAGAGTTTGTCCAAAGAGAAGTTTCATCACAAATTTATATTTAATCCCGATGAGGAACAGCGCTTAGAGGTAGGAGATATTTTGATTGTAATGGGGTATAGCGTAAGTATCGCTAATTTTAAATCGCAAGTGGTAGGAAGCAGTCTTAAACATGAGAAAAAAGCATAAAATTTTACTTTTTGGATTTGGACGCTATGCAGAGCAAATAGCAAAAAATTTAGCTCTTGATGCTCATCATGTGCTCATAGCTTCTTTTAATAAGGAGGAGCTCAAGATTGCCGCTAAAAATGGCTTTAAGGATCTGTATATAGTCGATATCGAAGACGACGCCCAGCTGACCGACCTTATTTTAGATCACGATATCACCCATGTCTTTTGCGCCTTTGATGATGAGGAGAAAAATATCTATTTGACTATTACATTTAAATCTCTTTTTCGCACCCTCCCCGTCATAGCCATATGTGAATCCAAAGAGACTGAGCGCAAACTCAAACTAGCAGGAGCCGATAAAGTTATCGATACGATGGTAGCAGCCGCAAACAGACTCTACTATATCGTTGAAAAGCCTGCGGTTGCGGAGGCTATTGATGAAATACTTTTTAAAGATAAATCGATAATATTTGAAGAGATAAAAGTGCCAAGAGGCTCTTTTTTGGACGGAAAGAATATTAAAGATATCGCTTTTTCTAAAAAGTATAAAATTATCGTCATAGGGCTAGTGGATAAGGAGCTTGGCAATAAGTTTATCTTTATTACTCGAGGAATCAACCATAAAATCGATGCGGGCGATGTGCTTGTGGTAGTTGGGAAAAAAGAGGATATTAAAAATTTTAAAAAACTTTTGGGAGCAATGGTATGAAAATAGGAATCATAGGAGCGGGACAATGGGGGAGTGCCCTTGAGTTTGCATTGTCGCAAAAAAATGAGGTGCTCATTACCTCTCGACATTTCCATGATCTACCCGGATTTACCACTTTAGAAAAAGTTTTGGAGTGCGAGTATCTTGTACTTGTACTACCTGCGCAAGTAATTGGCTCGTGGCTTGCTAAGCACCCTTTAAAGGAGCATCACAAAGTCTTACTCGCCTCCAAAGGCATTAATATACAAACGGGTAAGTTTCTCAATCAAATAATAGAGGAGTATATACCCAAGCGCCATCTTGCGGTACTCTCTGGCCCTTCTTTTGCCGCTGAGGTACGCAAAGCTTTGCCTACTGCCGTTGTGGTGAGTGGATATGATGAAAATTTGGCCAAAACATATGCGGTCGCCTTTCCCGATTTTATTAAAGCCTATACAAGCGATGATGTCATAGGTGCGGAGATTGCGGGCGCATACAAAAACGTTATAGCTATTGCGAGCGGAATATGTGACGGATTGGAGCTTGGCAACAATGCACGAGCGGCCCTTTTGGCCAGAGGTCTTGTAGAGATGGACAGATTTGGCAAGTTTTTTGGGGCCAAAGATGAAACCTTTTTAGGACTAAGCGGTGCAGGTGATCTTTTTCTTACGGCCAGCAGTAAGCTCTCTCGCAACTATCGCGTAGGGATAGGTTTGGCAATGGGGAAAAGTCTTAAAGATATTTTAGCCGAGCTTGGCGAAGTTGCCGAGGGTGTTTATACCGCCCAAGCCATCTATACTATTGCACATCGCCATCACATCTATACGCCTATAGCTGATGAGGTGTATGCTATTTTACAAGGAAAAGAGCCTAAACAAAGTATTATAGATCTATTGGAGCGTAAAGAATGATAGAGGCAATCATAAAAAAAGTCGAAAAATTACCCCCAGTTCCTAATGTAATACATGAATTGCAAGATATGTTCTATCTTGATAGTTATAACGCCGCCGATATAGAAAGCGTCATCAAAAAAGATCCCAATCTCATGGCCAATATTCTCAAAATTGCCAACTCGCCTTTGTATGGTTTTACCCGTGAGATTGTAGATATAAGGCAAGCTATTGTACTTTTTGGATTGGAGCAAATTATTGAGTTTGCACTGGCCGGGTATATCGATGCTATGATAGATCTTGATTTAGCAATGTATGGCATTGATGAGATGGAATTTCTTAAAATGGCGCAAAACAAAGCAAAAGTAGCCAGTGCACTCATAGAGGAGAAAAAGGAGCGTTTCATTGTCTCAAACACCGCCTTTTTATCCGATGTATCCAAAGTCCTCCTTGCGCAATATGCAAAAGAGCGACATATTCCATTTAAAGTACAAAAAGATATCGCTTTAAACGATTTAGACGCTATAGAACAAGAGCGTTTAGGTACTGATTCTATCGCTGTAGCCGTTTTGATGTTTGATGCTTGGAATTTTGGGGATAAGATGATTGCGCTGTTGCAAAGCTTTAAAGAGCGACAAAAGGAGTCACAAGAGGCTCTTTTTTTGGCCAGAGAGATCGTAAGCCTTGATGGCAATATTCTCACAAAGAGAGGGGAGGGATCACCTTTGGCCTCCAGACTCCCTCGTCTTTGATTTTTGGGCGATATGTTTGGCGATAGCGTAGCCATGGTTGAGGGCGATGGCGATAGAGCCGCCTGTCTCAGTCACAATATCGCCGGCTGCGTAGAGTCCCGGGGTCCTAGTCTGGTAGTTTTCATCCACTTCTACTTTTTTACTCTTTAGCTCTATCCCGCACTTTTTGAGAAATTCCGTGGGCGTGGTGCCGCCGATGGCGTAGATAATACGATCGTACACCTCGCTCGTACCGTCGCTAAAGTGTACTTTGGGTTTGCCGTGTTCGCTCTCAAGAGTTGTACTATCTACTCCCAGCTTTAAACGAAGCTTTCCATCTTTGGCATACTCTTTTATAATTTTAAAATTTTCTGGATTGAGGCGGGTAAACTTATCGCGGCGGTAGTTAAGAGTAACATCGTTAGTATCGGCTAAAAAGTAGGCGTATTCTGCTGCGGAATTCCCACCGCCCACTACGAGGACTTTCTCGCCTTTAGAGCACCTATCCAGATTAAAATTGACAAACTGCCTAATCGATAGGGGGATTTTATAAGAGGGTTTGTTTGGTTTGCCCATTTTCCCTATGGCGATGACTACATTACGGGCCTTGAAAGTTGTATTGCTGGTAGTGGTTATTTCAAAGAGATCTTCTTTTTTATCCACTCTCTCCACTTCGGTATTAAAGGCCGTCGTGACTTTATGTTTGTCAAGGAGCTGATCAAAAAGGTCCAAAGTAGTCTCTTTTGTACCATCCATAAAGGTAATGCGTCCTTCACACTCTACTTTTTGACCCATCCAATTCTTATCGACGCGTTTATTATCTTTGTAGAAAGTACGGATAGTGGCGGAGTGGTTGTTTGCTTTTTCAATAAGGAGGATATCTTCGATACCAAAAATATAGCTCTCAATTTCCTGCAGGTCCGGCTCCTATAATTGCGATATCATAAATTTTATCCATAAAAGCCCCTAATTTCTTCTATTATCTGATGAAAAAGCTTAAACTGCTTTGAAAAATTGCTTTTTATTATCCAAAAAGCCCAAAATTGCTACAATTATAAAAATTTCTAGGAGGTTGTTGTATGGAAGAGTTTTTGCGTAAAGCTAAAAAAAGTGCGGCAGAGCTTGTCAAATTACAAAGTGGGCAAAAAAAGCGTATTTTGCACGAGATGGCTCAAATGATTGAAGATAATATGAAAAAAATCTTAGAGGCGAATGCTCTGGACATGGAGCAAGCCGAGATCAACAATCTCACACCCGCTCTCAAAGATAGGCTCTATCTTGATGAAAAGCGGGTATTAGCCATGGCGCGCTCCGTGCACGAGATAGCCGAGCTCAAAGAACCAGTGGGCAGAGTCCTTGATGGCTGGATGCTCGATAATGGCCTCAGAGTTGAAAAGGTGAGTATCCCCATCGGTGTGATCGGTATCATCTACGAATCTCGTCCCAATGT
>JALWCE010000129.1 GCA_027036935.1 Nitratiruptor sp.
AAGTTTTGGTTTTTGAGCTAGGATGGTTAAGTCCACATTGTATATTTCAAAGCCCATTTGACGCAGTAGCTGCGTACAGCGTTGTAAAAGTTTAGTAGAGTCAATATCTTTATACGCAGGATCATTGTCTGGAAAAAGCTCCCCAATATCTCCAAATCCAGCTGCTCCAAGGAGTGCGTCTATGAGGGCGTGGATCGCCACGTCCGCATCGGAGTGGCCGGCTAGACCGTAAGAGTGGGGGATGTGCACCCCACACAATACCAATGGTCGCCCCTCGCAAAAAGGGTGTACGTCAAAGCCGCTACCTGTTCGCTGATGGGAGGAGGGTTTTTGCAAACACTCCAAAAATTTTAGATCCTCTTTGTAGGTGAGTTTGCGCTGTTTTGGGTCTCCGGGAATATAGAGCACGCTGCCGCCGCTGGCTTTGATGGCACTGCTCTCATCCGTACACTCTTCGCCTTTAATCGCTTTGGCCAAAATTTTGGTACGGGAGAGCTGGGGGGTTTGGATGAGTTTGATCTTGGAGCGATCTAAAGGATCGTTGTCATAGACAACCGTGTCGGTAGCTGGAATGAAAGGGGCTACACAGTCTGCTTGGCCCTTATGTTGTAAAAGAGTTTGTAGGACGCGGGGTTGGATACAAGGTCTTGCTATGTCGCTAATGAGCACATAAGGAGTTTGTATCCGTGCTAAAGCTTTTTTTATCGATTCTTGACGGCTTTGACCGCCGCACACCACCTCTTTGTCGGTATAGGCCTGGAAAAAAGAGCGCTCTTGCTCGGGAGCTAGGATGAGAATATGCTCAAAAGGGGCGAATGTTTCAAATCGTTGCAGTACAAAAAGCCAAAGAGGCTGCTCATCGATCCATAGCCACTGCTTTTTGACTCCAAGCCCGAATCTGGAGGAGTTGCCTGCGCCAAGTAACACCAAAGTCAAATCGGACAAAGAAGCTCCTTCTTTCTTAGTTGTTACGAAATTATACATAACCAAAGCTTTTTTTTATCTTTTTTCAGTAAGATTTTGGGAAATCACCTCTTGTTTTAAGATTATAAGGAGAAAAAATGAGAAGAGAGTGGATCCAAAAGAGAAAAAACGATACAGTGCGAACGCAGATGTACTATGCCAAAGAGGGTATCGTCACCGAAGAGATGGAGTATGTGGCTAAGGTTGAGGGGCTTGATGCTGAGCTTGTGCGAAAAGAGGTGGCAAGAGGGCGGATGATCATCCCGGCCAACATCAACCATCTCCATCAAAAGCCAATGGCTATCGGAATGGGGGCTAAATGCAAGATCAACGCCAATATCGGAAGCTCCGCGCTTGCTAGTGATGCAGCCGGCGAAGTGGAAAAGGTGAGAGTGTGCCAAAAGTATGGAGCAGACACCATTATGGATCTCTCTACCGGAGGGGATTTGGATGCGATCAGAGAGGAGGTGATCAAGCATGCCCAAGTCCCCATCGGAACGGTGCCAATCTATCAAATTTTGCACGATTGTAACAACAAGATAGAAAATCTCACCATCGATAAGATGCTTGAAGTCATAGAGCGTCAAGCAAAACAGGGGGTGAGCTACTTTACGATCCATGCCGGATTCTTGCTGCGTTTTATGCCGCTGGTGGCAAAAAGAAAGATGGGGATCGTGAGTCGAGGCGGCAGCTTGATGGCGGCGTGGATGATGCACTACCACAAAGAAAATCCCTTTTATACCGCATTTGATGAAATTCTTGATATTTGCCGTCAATATGATGTAAGCCTCTCACTGGGTGATAGCCTCAGACCAGGATGCTTAGCCGACGCTAGCGACGACGCTCAGCTTGAAGAGCTCAAGGTCTTAGGAGAGCTTACTCTTAAAGCCTGGGACAAGGATGTGCAGGTGATGATCGAGGGGCCTGGACACGTGCCGATGAACCAGATTGAGCGTAATATCAAGATCGAGCGGGACTACTGCCATGAAGCCCCCTTTTATGTGCTCGGGCCCCTGGTGACCGATATAGCTGCTGGATACGATCATATCTCCAGCGCCATAGGAGCGGCGATGGCTGGATGGTATGGGGCCAGTATGCTCTGCTATGTCACGCCAAAAGAGCATCTGGGTCTTCCAAACGCCGAGGATGTGCGCGAGGGGATTATCGCTTATAAAATTGCCGCCCACGCCGCCGATATCGCCAGAGGCCGTAAAGGTGCCAGAGATATTGACGATGCTATGAGCGATGCGAGGTACAAGTTTGATTGGAACAAGCAGTTTGAGTTGGCACTCGATCCCGATCGAGCCAAAGAGTACCACGATGAGACCTTGCCGCAAGACGTTTTTAAAGAGGCGGAGTTTTGTAGTATGTGCGGTCCAAAATTTTGCAGCTACAAAATCACTCAAGATATCCTTGAAAAACACGGGGCTTAAGCTTTTGGGCTTTTGCTCCTTCTTCCATCCTACTCTTTGCCTATCAATTTTGCTTAAGCTAAATAGGATAAAATTACTCTGAATTAAAAATAAAGGAGCATATCTATGCTAAACAAAGAAAAAGTCCAAGAGGTTCTCTCAAGTGTGGCGTATCCGGGATTTACCAAAGATATCGTCACCTTTGGGTTTGTCAAAAATATCGAAGTAAACGGCGATAGAGTCGCTGTAGATTTAGATATTACCTCTAGTGCGCCTGAGGTAGCTCAGCAGTTGCGGGAGGAGATCACTAAAAAATTGCAGTTAGAGGGTGCCAAAGAGGTAATTGTACACATCAAACAGCCAAAAATGCCAAGAGAAACCTCCAGCCGAGGCAAAAATCTGGCTCCTCAAGTTAAAAATTTCGTGATGATTAGCAGCGGCAAAGGCGGGGTGGGCAAATCAACAACCACCGTCAATTTAGCGATTGCTACGGCGATGCAGGGCAAAAAAGTGGGGATTTTGGACGCGGATATCTACGGGCCAAATATTCCACGGATGATGGGGATACTTGGAGTCCAGCCAGAAGTGGTAGGCAACAAGGTCAAACCTATCGAGACCAAGTATGGTGTGGAAGTGATGAGCATGGGTGTGCTCATGGAAGAGGGGCAGTCGCTGATATGGCGGGGGGCTATGATCATGAAAGCCGTGGAGCAATTTTTGCGAGATATTTTGTGGAGCGATCTGGATGTGCTCTTTATCGACATGCCTCCGGGTACTGGCGATGCGCAGTTGACCCTGGCCCAAAGCGTGCCGGTGACGGCCGGCGTGACGGTGACAACTCCGCAGCTTGTGAGCCTCGATGACAGCAGACGAAGTCTGGATATGTTCAAAAAGCTCCATATCCCCATTGCCGGGATTGTAGAGAATATGAGCGGTTTTATATGTCCAAGCTGTAAAACCGAGAGCGATATTTTTGGCAAAGGCACCGCTCAAGAGGTGGCGCTTGAATATGGCACGAGCGTACTTGGCCAAATTCCTATTGAGCCAGCAATTCGAGAGGGAGGCGATGAGGGCAAGCCGGTGGTCTACTACCACCCACAGAGCGAAACGGCCAAACGCTATCATCAAGCAGCCAATAAGCTATGGCATTTTATTGAAAAGGTTAACGAAGAAGGGGGAGCGAGCAACGAGGCGATCCAGCCCACCACCCCTCCGGGAGTGAGTGCTTGTTCAACAAGCGGCTCGCATAGCGGTGGACATAGTGCGGGAGGATGCGGCTGCTCTTGACGGCTTTTGGTATAATTAACCAAAATTAGCCAGAGGGTAGAATGCAAAAACAGCAAAAAAAGTATAAAATCGCTGTTATCAACACCAAAGGGGGGGTCGGCAAGAGTACGATAAGTATGCAGCTTGTCGTCCCCTATCTCTATCAAAAATTCAAAAATCCCATATCCTTTTTTGAGTTTGACGATGAAAACGAGGATAGTATCTCTTTTGAAAAGAGTAAGTTGGTATGGTTGGAAAAGGTGCGCGTAGCTGGACGGGATCTGCGTGAGGAGCTTCGAGAAATTTTGCTTTTGGACAATCATATCTGTTTGGATGTGGGGGCGAATAAAACCGCCGTTTATGTCATAGATGCGCTTCTTGATAGCGGAATGATCTATACTTTGGATGCGGCGGTAATCCCTTTGATGGACGGAGAGCTTGATGCTACGAGCGCTATTCAGATCTATCAAAAACTCAAAAACGCCAATCCCAATCTCAAAACTATTTTTGCCCTCAATCGATGGAATGAAAACAGAGAGGTAGAGTCGCAGTTTGATATCTTTTTGGGCGATAAGTATGGCTTTTTTGATACCAAAGGAGTGATCAACTATATCGACGAGAGGGATAGAAACTATTTGGTACTAGCCGATAGCGATGCGATAAAGTACTCTAGAGCCTTTGGTATTACTTTGTGGGAGTTTGCCAATCAGCCTCTTGATGTGGACAAAGAGCTCAAAGAGGCGATCGCAAAAGGAGCCTCCAAAGAGGAGATTAAACGCTTAAGTTTTAAAAAGGCTTTGAAGATAGATTGTGAAAAGTATAATCAAAGAATTTTACGAAAGGCTTTTAAAAAACTAGACGAGATTTTGGCCTAGGAAAAAGCTTGTAGTATCTCGCCATACTCTTTTTGGATTTTATTGATCTTTTGTTGCGCCACTTCGGTGATGAGGTTGACGTTGAGATTTTCTTCATCAGCTGCAAGGATGCTGATCTCTAGATTGATAATCTCTTGCTTGGCCGCTTCGATGAGTTTGAGCATTTGTGAGAAGATGATATTAAAGCCCCCGCCATCTTCTTTTGTGTGTGCTGATTCGATCAAGCCGTTGATATGGATAAAATCGAGGCGATTAATCATCACATTGAGCTCTTGGATGTTGTAAAAGATGGAGCGGAGTTTGCTCTTTGTAACATAAACGTTTTGGGCAAGTTTATGGGAGTACTCTTTTAAAAGACTAAAAAGCTGATTGATGTTGTGTATAACCTCTTGTTTTTTCTCATCGTCTATGGAAGCGTTGGAGAGATTTTGGATCATCTCTTTGATAAAAAAGGTGATCATCTCTATGATGAGTTTTGAGGTAAGAATGTTAAAGCCTATATCTTCAATATCCTTTTTGGTATCGTCGATAAGGGCGCTCATCTGCACAATTTTCCTCTCGCTTAGTTCTGCATTTTTACGCATCTCGTGCGAAAGAGTAGAAAAAGATACCCCTTCTTTTTTGACTTTATAACTCTCAATGGAGGCGTTCAGAGAGAGCAGACGAATATCTTCAGCAAGTTCATAGATAAATTTGCTCTTTTTGTTAAGCTCTTCGTTGAGATTTAAAAAGAGCTCTACTTTGTGAAAAATCTCATTAAAGTAGCGGTTGACTCTGTAAAAGAGGGTTTGAAGATTGCACAAAATATCGATGAATTCTGCATTTTTCTCGTGAATTGCGGAAAGATCGACTTGACAGCTCTCCATAGCCTCTTTTGCCAATATCTCCTCACGGCTTCTAATCTCCTCAAAAAAAGCCTTTTTGGCAAACTCCTCATAATTTTCAAATCCAAGCTCCTTGAGCTTTTGTTGCATAAAAGCCGCAGCTTGTGCCATCCCCTCTTTGATTTCGACTTCAAGGATCTGTTTATAAAGAGTGGGAATGAGTTCAAAAATTTGAGAGGAGGGTTTGAGGCGGATGGAGATGTAGCGTACAATATTGCCCTCCTCATCCGTTACGGGATAGATAGCGGCTAACACCCAGTAGTATGAGCCGTCTTTGGCCATATTTTTGACATATCCTACAAAAGGTTTGCCCGCTTTGATCGTATCCCATACCGCTTTAAATACGACTCTTGGCATATCGGGATGGCGAATGATATTGTGTGGCTTGCCGATAAGCTCGTGGCGATCCATCTTGGCTACTCTTTGAAAGATATCGTTGCCCGTAAGAATGATTCCTTTAGGATCAGTGATAGAAAAAAAGAGCTCATCTAACTCAAAAGGCGATTCAATACTTTTAGGCTCGATTCCTCTTTTGTTGTATACGTTTTTGTATAACATCTTTTGCCTTTAGTCGATCTCTTTTGCTACCACGATCGCGTAGATTTTGAGCAATACTTTAATAAGTTCGCTCGCTTTTTCGGCTAATTCGCTAAATTTTTCAAATATCTCTTGATCTCTTCCTTCTTTCTTGAGTCGAAGAATCTCAAAAGCTATATTGTGTACCTCTTTATGCAAATCTTCGATATCTTCGAGCATGGCGATCACTTCATCCCCATATTTTTTGAGCTCTTTAAAAGCCTCTTGAGAGTAAAACCATCGTCCAAAATTGCAAGTGGTATAGTCTGCTAGATGGATATTATCGTACCCCTCAGCTAGTTTAGCCACGTTGGTGATGAAGACGGAGTGATCTTTGATTGCTTGAAGAATTTTTGTAGGGGCAAGGATATCATGGCCTTTGCTGCAAGCCTCAAAGCCTTTGTCCAAAAGCTCGATCGTAGAGAGGATGCGAAGCCCCGTAACATTTGCAAGTTCTTGGGTCTGTTTGAGCTCTTGATTGAGTTTTTGTATCTCATCGGAGAAAGTGTAGATATTCTCTTTTTGCTGATTTGTATATTCGATCTGCTGCCTAATCAAATCCGTAACTCGGTTGCTGGTCTGTTTGATTTTATGGAAAGTTTTGAGTACGCCGCTCGCTCCTTCTGCGCTATCTTCTACTATTGACTTGGCGTTGTTGACCACTTTGGAGGTGTTGTCCATCTCATCCATCACCGAAATGGTTACCTCTCGAATCTCACTGGCACTTTTGCTCGTTTTTTCGGCAAGTTTTCGGACCTCATCGGCCACTACCGCAAAACCTCGTCCCACCTCTCCGGCGCGAGCTGCCTCAATAGCAGCGTTAAGAGCGAGCAAGTTGGTCTGTTCGGTAATCTCTAAAATGACGTTGAGGACATGATCGATACCGCTGATCTTTCGTTTGAGTTCCTCTGTAGTTTTAGTCAGATTATCCATCGCCTTGACAGATTCTAAGATATCGGCGTTGGTTTTATTAAGAATGTTCTCACCCTGTTCGATCTGATCCGTAGTCTCTTTTTGCGCCTTTTCGATCTCGTTGATACTTTGGATGATCACATCCGTTGTTTTGAGACTTTTATCGCTTGTGTGGCTAATATGATCAAAAGATCTATTAAATTCGGCAAATCTATTTTTAAAGCGGTAGATTCCCGTTTTGACCAAGGAGGCGTTAAAAATGCTCTCTGAGAGCAGATTGCCGCTTTTGAGCCATTTTACTTTTTGACGTCTTAGGAAGTCTTGTTCTTGTTTTTCACATTCGTTGATATCTTCTGTGTGGATATCTTCGGCTCTTTCGTTGTTGTCCATCCTTTGCTCCTCTTACTTTTTTTTCGCTGAAAAGATCGCTTCGATCTTGCTTTTGACGTTTTCTGGGGTAAAGGGTTTGACGATATAGTTGTTGACCCCCGATTTTAGAGCGAGGATGATGTTCTCCTTTTTCGCTTCGGCGGTAACCATCATCACTGGTAGATGTTTGAGGTTTGGATCTTTTCTTATCTCTTGGACCAGTTCTATACCTGTAAGATTGGGCATATTCCAATCGGTTATAACAAAATCAAAAGGCTGTTGTCTAAGTTTTTGCAGTGCCACCATACCATCTTCTGCCTCTTCAATATTGGAAAAGCCCATCTCTTTGAGCAGGTTTTTTAAGATTCTTCTGATCATTGGTGCGTCGTCGACCACTAATATTCTCATATTCTTATCTGGTAGTGCCATTTGTCCTCCTATTTTTTAATTGCATATTCTCGTACGATATGTAAAAGATCTCTAGTATCGAATTTTACAAGATGTGCGTCCGCGTTGACAAATCTGGTCTTGTCCACTGTCGCCTTATCCGATAAAGAGGTGTTAATAACGATAGGAATTTTAGAAAGTACTGGATCGGATTTGACCTTTTTGGTAAAAGTTAGGCCATCCATACCGGGCATTTCGATATCACTGATGATGAGTTGGAGTTTATCAGTGATATCCACTCCTTCTTTTTGTGCCTCTTTTTTAAGATTTTCCAAAAAGAGCATCCCTTCGATTCCGCTTTCGGCCTCAAAGATTCTATGGCCGTCTTTAGTAAGGATCTTACGGATAATTCTTCTTGCTACCGGACTATCGTCAAGGACAAGTATATTGTAGGATCTGTCGCTCTTTTCATATTCGAGCTTGTCTTCGACATTAAAGACTTTGATCATACCAAGCTCGTCCAAAATACCCTCAAAATCGAGTAAAAGCAGCAGCTGTCCATCTTCTATTTCAATCACGCCCACCACTTTACCGCCAAGTTTCTCATCAATGCTGGCGGGGGGTTTTTTAATATCTGTCCATTTAATTCTTCGGATTCGTTTGGCTTCGTGGACCATTACCCCGATGATCTCGCGTAAAAACTCCATCACGATAACATATTTGTTGCTTTTGTGGGGCGGGTTTTTAATCTTCATCCATTTGGCCAAATTGACAATAGGGATCACGTCTTCTCGTATTTTAGCCAATCCTTCTACTTCCGAGGGCATTCCGGGGGAGCGAAAGATATTGGATGGACGCTGAATAACCTCTTTAACTTTTGCCACATTGACCCCCAAAACCCACTCGTAGACGCTGCCGTCCGCAAGCTCTTCAAACATACGAAAATCTATAACTTCTAGTTCATTGGCTCCAGTCTCCAAGATTTTAGGGAGATAATCTTTTTTCCTCATCGCTGCCTCTTATTCTTCGTTTTCTTGGGACTCTTGTTTGTGAAAAAGCTTATCTATATCAAGAAGTATGAGCAAATTCTTATCTCCATACTCCTCATTCGTGACGATAACGCCGGTGATAAATTTAGAATCGATGCCTATGGAGTTAATAGGCGCTGGCAATATCTCCTCATCTTCTATCGTGATGGCTCCTACGACTTGATCGATCATCAAGCCGATATTACCGATGGAAGAGTCGATAATAAGGATAAAGTCGCTCTCATCCTCTTGGTTTGGGAGGTTGAGCATTCTTTTGAGGTTGACCACGGGTACGATATTGCCTCGTAAATTCATCACGCCCAAGATATATTCGGGTGTTTTGGGAACAGGAGTGATATCGAGTTTTTTGGTGATTTTGGTGACATTTTTGATATCAATGCCTATGAGCTCTCCGTTGAGCAAAAAGGCGATAACCCTCTTTTCCTCCTTGAGTTGGTTTTCTAAAGGCTGGGCTAGACCTAAAACTTCGATATCATGCATCATATCACCCCTACTAAATCATTGCGTTTGTCATTGATCAAAGATTTGATATCAAGGATCAAGACCACCTTACCCTCGCCAGTAATCGTGGCTCCAGCAATCCCTTCGATGTCTTTGAGCATCTCGCCTAAGGGTTTGATGACAATCTCCTCTTCACCATAGAGATTATCCACAGCAATAGCGATGTTTTTTTCTCCTATATTGATGATGATGACGAATTTGTTCTCGCTTTTGCTTTTTATATCAAAAAGCTCGTTAAGATGGAAAAAGAGATAGACTTCGTCTCTTAACATCAATGATTTATAAATACCAACGTCTTTGATATCCTCTTTGCGATACTTTATGATCTCTACCACGCTAAAAAGAGGTATAGCAAAAATTCTGTTGTTCACACCTACCATCAAGGTACGGATAATGGCTACGGTCAAGGGGAGCTTCATTGTAATTTTGGTACCGCGTCCTAGCTCGCTCTCTACTTCGATACTTCCTCGCAAAGAGTGGATGACGTTGGCTACCACGTCCATTCCCACACCTCGGCCAGAGAGGTCGCTTACTTGATCTACGGTGGAAAATCCGGGCATAAAAATGAGCTCGTACGCCTCTTTATCGCTCATCTGTTCAGCTTGTTCTGGTTTTATCAGACCCTTTTCTATTGCCTTTTTCTTTACTTTCTCCGGATCGATTCCCCGACCGTCATCCTCTATGGAGACGATGATGCGATCCCCTTCTTGTAAAGCTGAGAGGATGATAGTACCATATTCTGGCTTACCTTTTGCTACACGCTCTTCAGGCGGCTCGATACCATGGTCGATGGCGTTTCGCACAAGGTGAATAAGAGGATCTTCAAGCTGATTGAGAATACTGCGATCGATCTCCGTATCCTCTCCCTCGAGTTCGAGATTGATCTTTTTGCCCACCTTTTTGGCCAAATCTCGTACAATGCGAGGAAATTTGCTAAAAATACGTTTTACAGGTTGCATTCGCAACTTCATTACTACCTCTTGGAGATCGGATACCGATCGGCTCATACCAGCAATCGCTTCGTTAAGCTCTTCAATAGCATCTATATCTTCGCAGTTAGAGCGAAATCTTGAGGTCAGTTTGACGATACGGTTACGATCAAGGACCAGCTCTCCTACCAAGTTCATCAGCGTAGAGACCCGTTCAATATCGATACGGATCGTCTCAACCTCTTCTTTTTTGTTTTTTTTGGCTTTGGGGGTCTGGGTGGTTTTGGGTTGTTGTACTTGGGTAGAGGGAGGCTGTGGAGTCGGCTTTTGTTCTTGAGTTGCCGAGGGTTTGGATTCAGGTTTGGGCTCGGGTTTACTATTTTGTTGCTCCGTTTGTGATTGAGTTTTTTGCTCTTGATCGGTTTGCGGCTCTACTTTTCGCTCTTGAATAAGATCTTTGATCTCTTTGCCTTGAGCGATCAGCTCATCAAGCTTCATAATCAGATCCATATCCCTCTCTTCTGGGGGAAGCAAGATCAGCTCATCAAGTAGCTCCACGAAACTTTTTTTATCCGGATATTTTTTTATAAGTTCTTGTATCTTAGGATCCACATCCTCTTTGAAAATAAGTTGTGCCTCTGTTTGCTCTTTAGGCTCTTTAGGACTTTCTGGCTGGGATTGCTGGGATTGTTGGCTTGGCTGAGGCGTACAGGGCGGCTCGCTTGGCTGTGATGTGGAGTTGGGTGAAGGTATTTGTGTTTCTTGAATCTCTTTGGCATCTAAGAGGGCTTGGAGTTTGTCTAAGATATCTTTGATCTCTTGGGTATCTGGTATTTCGTTGTTACTTTTGAGGGTTTCGATGGCATTTTTGATAATGTCCATGCCCTCTAAAATGAGATCCATTTTGTTAGAATCAAGGGTCATCTCATCGTTTCGTAGCTTGTCGAAAATACTCTCAATGATGTGGGCGAGCTCGATAACGCTCTCAAGACCTAAAAAGCCTGCTCCCCCTTTGAGGGTATGGATACCTCGAAATATCTGATTGAGCAACTCTTTGTTAGTCGGGTCGTTTTCGAGTTCGATAAGCTCTTGGTCTAGATTTTCGAGGATCTCCTCGGCTTCTTGCAAAAACTCGTCAAGTATCTCTTGCATATCTTCCGTAAGCTCTATATGCATCGATTATCCTTTTTTGTACTCGTCGAACATCTCGTCGATATCCGACTGCTCTACCTCGTTCTCCCAAGCGAACTCCTCAAGATATTTTTTATCTGCCCCAAATTCGGCCCGCTGGTCTATGATCTCCAAAAAATGAGTGAGTCTATCTAGACGTTGGGTGAGGATATCTTGAAATTGCAAAGCGGCCATGGCTTGGGTTAAGAGCTTGTGGCTTTGCTCATCTTGGCATAGGGAGAGGAGCTGTTGGAGTTTTTCGTATACTTGGTCGGCACACTCCGTTACTTCTTGTTTGGCCGTTAAAAGATGATGAGAAGCGATCCGTATTGATTCGTTGCGAAAAGTCTTTTTTTGCATGGCTCACCTTTTGTAAAGAGTTTGGTAGATTATCGGTCTTTTCATCGAAAATTTAACAAAAAGATACTAGAATATCATAACACTATATCAAAGAGGACGACGTGGCACAAATGGGTAATTTGCAAAAGGCGGCGATACTGGTCTCGGCGCTGCCAGAAGATGTTTCTGTACATATTTTTAAAAAGCTCAAAGAGCATGAGATAGAAAAACTTATTAAAGCGATCTTATCTTTAGACGCTCCTTCTAAAGATGTGGTAAAAGAGGTGCTAGAGGATGCGTATGAGCATCTCCAAGAGATATCGCCTCTTCGTATTGCTCCAGATCATTTAAAAAAGATTTTGGAAAAAGCTCTTCCTCAAGAGTTACTGCAAAAACTTCTGGATCAAACTTTTGACGAGCAAGAAGGCAAAGCGATCTTTACGGAATTGGAAAAGCTCGATTCTAAGATGGTGGCCAATTTGATCAAAGACGAGCATCCTCAAGTTATCGCTTTGATTCTCTCCCAGCTCAAACCATCCAAAGCCGCTGAAATATTGCAGTATATTCCCAAAAGAGTTGGCGTGACCAATGTCCAAGAGGAGGTGATCAAGCGTATAGCTTCTATTGAGAAAATCTCCTCCCAAACGCTCAAAGTAGTAGCCAATACTCTAGAAGAGGAGTTGCTGACCATAGGGGCCGATAACGAACAGAGCCTTAGCGGTATCGATATTGCTGCCGAGATTGTCAACTCGTTGCCAAAAGAGTTACAGATGGATCTACTTGAAGAGGTGCGTAAGGACGATGAGGTATTGGCTGAAAATATCGAAGAGCGAATGTTTAAATTTGAGGATATTTTAAAACTTGACAACAGGGCAATTATTGAAATTCTTAAAAATGTGGATAAAAACGATTTGATGATGGCTCTCAAAGGGGCTCCGGAGGATATTCTCAACAAATTTTTGTCCAATATGTCTAAGCGGGCAGCGGAGATGTTTTTAGAGGATATGGAGGTTTTGGGACCTGTTAAAAAGAGCGATGTGGAAAAGGCGCAAAAAAAGATTATCGACGAGATCAAAAATCTTATCAACAAAGGTGTTATCGAGTTCGGTTCGGGAGAGGAGTACCTATAATAATTTTATAATAATTTATGTCATAAAGAAGATGTTCAATTTTATTGAAAAAGTAGCCTCTTTCAACTATAATAGAATAAATAGTACTAAAATCACTAAGGTAAGGAATGGCTGATCAAGACTTTTTGTCTCAAGAGGAGATAGACGCTCTTTTAAGCGGTGACGAGAGTAGCGAGGAAGAGGAGGCGCAAGAGCCCTCGGCCGTTCGTCCTTTTGATTTTTCAGAACTTGAGAGTATTAAAAAAGGGGGGTTGCCCGGTCTTGATCTTATATATGAGCGGTGGGTCAAGATTTTTCGAGACGAAATTAGAAAAATTTTACCAAAGATCAATATGGTCTCTAAAGAGAGCATCTATATCACCAGATTCAACACTTTTATGTTTAAGATTCCAATGCCTTCTAGTTATACCACTTTTACGATGAAGCCTTTAAAAGAGACAGGATTACTCGTAGTTGATTCACGACTTGTTTTTACTATTATTAGTGTAATGTTTGGCGGGCCTGCTAAGCCTTTTAAAGTGGAGGGAAGGGAGTTTACCAAGCTTGAAACCTATGTCATCAAAGACTTTATCGATACGGCGTTAAAGACACTAGAAGAGACTTTTAGTACCGTATATCCTTTGAAAGTGGAGAAAAAATCGACTGAGCTAAATCCCTCTTTGGCAAGGATTACCACTGGAAACGAAAAGGTCATCATCGCAGAGTGTGTAATAGATATCGACGGGTTTGAAGCGCCTATTTATTTTTGTTATCCCCAAGGGATGTTTTTACCGATCAAAGATATCATCTATAGCGAATTCTCCGGAGAGGTGGATAACGTATGGAAAGAGCGTCTCAATGACTCTATTTTGCAAACTCCCGTCCAAGTGACGCTGGAGTTGGCCAAGCGAGAGTATTTTATGAGAGAGATCATCGATTGGGATTTGGGAACGGAGTTGATGCTGGATGTGAGCAAGGAAGATCCGGTAATGTTGCGGGTGGAGGATAAAGAGAAATTTGTCTGCCGTTTAGGAAAGGTAAAAGATAAGTATGCGGCTTTGCTCAAACAAGAAGTGGTAAAGGATGAAGAGGATGAGTGAGCAAAACAAAGAGCTTGGTCCAGATGAATTGATGGCTCAGCAGTTTGAAGAGGTGGGAGAGGAAAAATCACAAGATTTGGATCAGCAGCTAGAAGATGGGGAGGATTTTGCAAATGTGCGAAATGTTGAGCCCTTAGAGGAGCAAAATCATAAGCAACACCCCTGTTCCGAGATCCTAAAAGAGGACTCAAAGATTGCGATGCTTTTGGATATCCCTTTGGAGGTGACGGTAGAGATCGGTTCGACGGAGATGGCCATAGAAGATGTGCTCAAACTCAATCCAAACAGCGTTATAGAGCTGGATCGTTTTGTCAACGAGCCTATCGATCTTAAAGTCAACGGTCGGGTAATCGCAAAAGGGGAGCTTTATACGGTCAAAAACAATTTTGGAATCAAGATCACCCATATCATCACGCCTGAGGATAGGCTTAAAATTTTAGATATTTAGGAGAAAAAGATGGCTTTGGATCTGCAATCAATTTATGTATTGGCAAGCGGCGGTTCGCGGGCGATGGAGCAGCTTGATACCACAACCAACAATATCGCCAACGCCAACACAAGCGGTTTTAAAAAGCTTATGATAGAGCAGATGAGCCAAAGGCTCGATGAAAACGGCTCAGACTCGAACCATCTGCTTGTCTTCCCACGATTTAAGCAGACTCTTTTGGATCTGCATCAAGGGCCTTTGAAGCAGACCCAAGCCCCCTTGGATTTGGCAATAGAGGGCCAAGGCTATTTTGTGATACGGCGTCAAAATGAGACCTTGCTTACGAGAAATGGCCATTTTTTACTTGATGGCGAGGGATTTTTAGTTGATAGCTTGGGCAACAAAGTGCTTGATGTAAACAACAAGCCAATTTTGCTTGATGGCCAAAAAGAGATTACGATCACGCAAGAAGGGGCCATTTATCAAGAGGCAGAGGAGGTGGCTCGATTACAGATTAAAGATTTTGCCAAGATAGAGCCAGTAGGAGAGAGCTACTACAAAGGCACGGGAGCGGCGAGAGAGGGAGAGTATAAAGTCCATCAGGGTTTTTTAGAAGGATCAAACATCAACCCGGTGCTTGAGATGACAGCTCTAATTACGGCACAGCGAAAATTTGAGATGTACAACAATATTATCAAAAGTATCGACGAGCTCAACCAAAAAACAAATGAAATAGGAAAAGCCTAAAGGAGAGAAAATGATACGAGCGCTTTGGACCGCAGCATCTGGAATGTCGGCTCAGCAGACCAATTTGGATGTCGTTTCGCACAACATAGCCAACGTGAATACGGTGGGTTTTAAACAAAGCCGCGCCAATTTTGAGGATCTGATGTATCAAAACATCAAAGATCCCGGGGTTGTAAGCGCCGATGGCAACAGGGTGCCCTCTGGTATCCAAGTGGGGCTTGGGGTCAAATTAGCGGATGTAAGTAAGATATTTTCCCAAGGGAGCCTTAAACATACAGGAAGAGATTTAGATATTGCGATAGAGGGGAGGGGATTTTTTAAGATTGAACTCCCTGGAGGGGGCGAGGCTTATACGAGAGCCGGAGATTTTCAACTAGACAACGAGGGCTATGTTGTCACGACTGAGGGGTATAGGTTGAGTCCAAATATCCAAGTAAGCTCTCCTGAGACTTTGGTGAGTCTTTCTATTAGCCCAAACGGCAAAGTCACGGCCGTACGAAACGAGGGGGGGACGCAAACTACCGAGGAGCTTGGGGATATCAAGCTGTATCGTTTCGTCAATCCAGCAGGGCTCAAAGCGATCGGACAAAACCTCTTTTTACCTACTGAGGCTTCTAGTGAGGCGGTAGAAGGCGATCCCAATACGGATGGCTTTGGTAAGCTCTCCCAAGGCTTTTTAGAAAGCTCTAACGTCAATATTGTAGAGGAGATGGTTAATCTCATCGTAGCCCAGCGGGCGTATGAGATGAATTCCAAAGGAATTACTACATCTGATGAAATGTTGCGGACCGTTGCGAATCTTAAATAGTTTTTGGCTGCTTTTGTTTGTGCCCTTGGGAATGTGGGCGCAGGTAGATATCTTGCTTCATTCCCATGCTAGATGGCATAGAGGACTTGCCTTGGGAGAGATTGCTGATATTAGTACGCAAGATAGACAGATTGCAAGATTTTTATCAGCGATTAAGCTTCCTGATAAGATTGTCTCTGATGGGCGCGTGGAGCGTAGTGAGATTATTTGGTTGCTTCAATCCCATATGATCGATCCAAAACGGGTACGAGTGAGCGGCGGTCCTTTGTTGCTTTCTTCTGGGGCTTTGGCTTTGACGAAGCAGATGCTCTTGCGTGCCGTTAAAGAGTATGTCAAACAAAATTATCCGCAAGTAAAGATCGAGCGTATACTTCTAAGCTTTCATACCCTTCCCTTACCTAAGCATGAGTATCGTTTGAGTATTGCTACTTCTAGCAAGACTTTGACTCATATCTATTTAGACGTCCAAATCTATTCTCAAGGAGAATTGCTAAAGCGGGTCCGCCCTACGGTATTAGTGCATACCTATGCTAAAGTACCCGTGGCCGTACGGAGGATCTTTCGAGGTAAAATTATCGAACCTGAGGACGTGCGCTGGGAGTTGCAGCCTCTAAGAGGTTCTCTTTCTCGTTATGTGAAAGCTTCAGAACTTATAGGAGCGGTGGCTAAGAGGCAGATTGAGGCGGGCAAGGTTATCACAAAATCGGCTATAGAGCCAGACTATGCAGTAAAAAAGAGGCGAAGTGTTAAAATCGTCTATCAAAGAGGGGCGATCTACATTGAGCTTTTGGGGCTTGCGTTACAAAATGGTAAAGTAGGAGATGTTATACGTGTTAAAAATATATCCACAAACAAGGTGCTTAGATGCAAAGTAGTGCGAAATGGTGTGGTGCGCTATTTGTACTAATAATCATCTGGGGATGTGCTTCTAAGCAGCAGCTACCCACCAAGCCGCCCAAGATTATGGAGCCGCCCAAAGTGCTCAACGAGCCTGCCAAAAGGCCGCCAGGTTCGTTGTATAATGGCTATGATAATCTTTTTAGCGACGCTAAAGCCTACAACGTAGGAGATGTGGTGACGATTTTGGTCAACGAAAACATCAGAGGCACGGGGCAGACAAATACAAAAAGCGCTCGCACCAACAAAATGGATCTTTCGATTCCCGCCCCTACCGTGATGGATCATAAGATGACTGGTAAAAGTACGATCTTTGGTTTTGGCCAAAAATCGACCAACAGCTTCCAAGGAAAAGGCGGTACCAATAGAAGCGCTCGCCTTTTGGCCAAAATTACGGCTCGAGTAGTCAAAGTCTATCCCAACGGCAATATGTTTATTGTAGGAAAGAAAATGGTCAAGATCAACGACGATACCCAGTATCTTGTGATCAGCGGTATCATCAACCCTAAAGATGTAGACGCTCAAAATCGTATCGACTCCTCCAAGGTCTCGGATATGTACGTAGAGTATAATGGCAAAGGATTTTTAAATCAGACTCAGCGACCCGGTTGGCTGGCAAATCTTTTAATGAAGATCTGGCCTTTTTGATGAAGAGGAGAGGGATGAAATATATAGCGCTCTTGGTAATAGTAGTTGCTCGGTTACTGGCGGTGGAGGTACCGATTGGCCAACTTGTCAATGTAGAAGGAGTACGAGAAAACTATCTTACCGGATATGGTATCGTAGTGGGGTTGCACGGTACGGGGGATGGAACGACTACGAAATTTATGCTCCAAAGTATTTCTAATATGCTTAAAAAGATGGGGGTCAATATCAATCCAAGCGATATCAAGACCAAAAACGCGGCGGCAGTGATCGTAACGGCAAAATTGCCTCCCTTTGCCAAAAGCGGTATGGTGGTAGATGTGACAGTAGCCTCAATGGGAGACGCCAAAGATATCGGCAACGGGGTGCTTATACGCACGCCTTTGTTTGGTCCTGATAGAAGAATTTATGCTTTTGCCCAAGGTCCTGTATCTACCGGAGGCGGCTATAGTGAATCTAACAGGGGTGGAAAAGTCCAAAAAAATTTCACAACTACTGGTATTATCCCAAATGGAGCGATTATCGAACGAAATCTTCCGTACAATTTTTCTCATCAAAAAGAGATTTTTTTGACTTTAAAACACCCAAGTTTTGAGCTTGCCAAAAATATTGTAGATACCATTAACAATCGCTTCAAAAAGCCTTTGGCGCAAGCGGAGGATTCGGCCACCATTAAGGTCTCTTTTTTGAGCGATATGGGTGATAAGGTCCATTTTATCTCGCAAATTCTTGCCACTCCGGTTCAAAGTGTCAACGAGCCGACCGTTGTAATCTCTGAGCGTACAGGTACTGTGATCATGGGCGGAGATATCAAGATCGATACGCCTTTGTACGTTTCGCACGGCAATATCTATGTTACAGTACAAAAAAAGCCGCTTGTCTCCCAGCCTCCACCTCTTTCGGGAGGTCAAACGGCACAGGCTACACAGGTACAAACCAATGTAAAAGAGGAGCAAGGCCATATCTTTGCCATCCCCTCCCCATCTTTAAAAGATTTGGTGCAAGCACTCAATGACTTAGGTATCTCTCCGAGGGATCTTATTGCTATTATTGAAGCGATCAAAAAAGCGGGAAAACTCCATGCGAAAATTAAAATTATGTGAGGGTGCATTATGAAAATAGAAGCCTATTGGGATATCAATCAGCTCTCCCAAATTAAAACCAAATCACAAGCCTTAAAAGCATTTGAGGAGGAGTTTATCCATATGTTTTTAAAGGAGAGCCGCAAAACAATCCAAAGTATCGATCCCGACCATAAGGGATTTGCGTCAAAGATGTATTTGGATATGTTTGATATGCAAATGGCCAAGGCAATTTCAGATTCTGATGCTTTGGGTATAAAAGAGTATTTACAGCAAGCTTTAGAAAGCTATCAAAAGAATAGCAAATGACCCAGACGCTTCCTACCCGAATTATTAGTAAAATCAACGAGCACTCCGATGCTATTATCATCGTGCTCATTTTGGCTATTTTGGGTTCGATGGTGCTACCCATCCCCCCTTTTTTACTTGATATTTTACTGACTACTAGCATTACGCTCTCGCTTATTATGTTGATGGCGACGGTCTATATTAACAATCCTTTAGAGATATCCGCATTTCCTTCTTTGCTTCTTATCGCCACGCTCTTTCGTCTTTCACTTAATGTGGCTACGACGAGGCGGATACTTTTGCATGGACACGAAGGGCCAGATGCGGCGGGTAAATTGATTGAGAGTTTTGGGCAGTTTGTCGTCGGAGGCAACTATATAGTAGGCATTATCGTCTTTATTGTGCTTGTTACTATCAACTTTATCGTTATTACGAAAGGGACGGAGCGTATTAGCGAAGTTGGCGCAAGATTTACCCTCGATGCGATGCCAGGTAAACAGATGGCTATCGATGCCGATCTTAATGCTGGTCTTATCGATGAGCAAGAGGCCAAAAAAAGACGAGAGGAGATAGCCAAAGAGGCCGATTTTTACGGGGCAATGGATGGAGCGAGTAAATTTATCCGAGGCGATGCGGTCGCTGGTATCATTATTACTTTTATCAATATCGTAGGCGGTATCGCCATTGGGACTTTACAGCACGGAATGGATCTCTCTACGGCTGCCGCCAATTTTACTTTATTAACCGTAGGGGATGGATTGGTGAGCCAAATACCCTCCCTCATTACCTCCACAGCCGCTGGTTTGATGGTGACAAGAGCCGTTTCTGAAACCAATTTGGGTAAGGAGATCTTTTCTCAGCTTACAAGTTATCCCAAGGCTTTATATATGACTGCGGGGGCTTTGTTTGTCATTGGTTTGGTACCCGGCATGCCCTTTATCCCATTTGCCACTTTGGCTTCCATATTGGCCGTTACGGCGTATATGATGCAGCTTGAGATGAAAGACAAGGAGGTCGCGGAGGCCCAAGAGCAGGCTAAGGAGCTGCTTAAAGAGGGGAATGAGGAAGATGAGGAGTTGGTAGTCCAGCCAGAAACGATAGCCTTTGAGATTGGGTATGGTCTTATTCCATTAGTGGACGAATCGCAAGGGGGCGAGCTGATCAAACGGATCCGCTCCTTGCGCAAGCAGTTAAGCCGCGAGTTGGGATTACTCGTGCCTTTGATCCATATTAAGGATAATTTAGAGCTTGGCTCTGGAGAGTATCGCATACTTATCAAAGGCATCGAGGTGGCAAAAGGGGAAGTCTATCCGGGTAAATATCTTGCCATCGACACGGGCAACACCAAAGATAAGATTAAAGGGATTGAGACGCAAGAACCAACTTTTGGGTTAAAAGCTTACTGGATAGATGAAAAGGATAAAGATAGAGCTAAAATGTTGGGTTATACCGTCGTGGATATCCCCACCGTTATTATTACCCATCTTTCTGAAGTCATCAAATCTCATTCTTATGAGATTCTTGGGCGAAGCGAAACTAAAGAGCTGGTCGAAGCGCTGGCTAAGCGTTATCCAATCGTAAAGGAGATCGTCCCAGAGCAAGTTTCGTATTCGATACTCCATAGGGTGCTACAAAATCTGCTCAAAGAAAATATTCCTATTAAGGATCTGCTCTCTATCATAGAAGCTTTGGCGGATAATATCACCAAAACTACCGATACCGACATTTTAACGGAGTTGGTGCGAGAGGCCCTCTCTCGTCTTATTACCTCTTTGTATGCAAAAGATGGCGTATTGTACGCTATGGTGATGGATAGTCGAAGTGAAGAGTATCTTTATGAAAAAATCAAGGAGTATAATGGTACTCTTCCACCCGTAGATCCGCAAAAATTGCAAAATTTTATTGTACAAATTAATGCAAATATGGAGAAATTTATTGTGCAACAGCGTATACCTGTATTACTTACCTCTTCGAGCGTGCGTCGCTACGTGCGTAAATTGTTAGAGCCTTATTTGGCAAATGTGGCGGTACTCTCTTATAATGAAGTAGAACCAAAGACAAAACTCAATATCGTAGCGAAGGTGACGTTTGATGGAAATAATTAAGTATGAGGGTCACGATCTGGATGAATTGATTCTTAGGGCTAAAAAGGAGTATGGCAAAGATGTCAAAATTATTAGTTATGAGGTGAGTAAAGGGGGACTTTTTGGGAAGAAAAAGTACTCTTTGTTTGTACAAGTAGCCACTCCTGAAGAAGGTTTTGTAGACCTTTTGACAAAAGAGGAGAGAAATGAGGAGATCGATCGCTTTTTAGGAAAGATCGAAAATATGATCGATAAAAAGATTGAGCCACTAAAAAAAGTGCTCGAAGAAGGAAAATGTAGCGATCTAAGCGTCCCAGCACATAATGCCATTCCCACGGAGCTCGATTTTGCCGAGCAGTTTAAGGAGTTTACCGGGGATGCTTTGGATCTTATTAAACTTTTGATCAAAAAGGATGTAGATCCAAAAATTGCCAAAACTTTAGTCAAGGAGTCGTGCGGATTTGATATTGACGCGAATAAGTTTGATCTTAATACCTCTTTTTTTAAGGAAGCATTGATTAAAGC
>JALWCE010000130.1:0-1032 GCA_027036935.1 Nitratiruptor sp.
CTTTTGTGATAGCGAACAGATCCCATGTGCGATCTTCGAGGTGCTTAGCCCCTCCACCGCCGCCAAGGATAAGACGGTCAAAAAGGAGCTCTACGAGTGTGCCAAGATCAAAGAGTACTTTGTGGTGGAGCCAGAGTACAGGATCGTAGAGAAGTTTTTGCTAAAAGATGGAAAGTATCACTATGTAGGGAGTTTCACCGAGCAAGACACTATTAAGATAGAGTGCATACCAAGCGAAATAGAGGTGGCTCGATTTTTTGAGGGGGTAGAGAGTGAGATTGAGTGAGAGTGAAGCGCTGCGACTGATACGTGAGGGAGATCTACGAGAGCTTGGGAGGATGGCTTTGGCCAAAAAGCGAGAGCTCCACCCCAAGCGTATCACCACCTTTATCGTCGATCGCAATATCAATTATACCAATATCTGCTGGGTAGATTGCGACTTTTGCGCTTTTTATCGCAAACCAAAGGATGAGGATGCCTATATTTTAAGCTACGATGAGATCGATCAAAAGATCGAGGAGCTTTTGGCGATCGGTGGAACGCAGATCCTTTTTCAAGGAGGAGTCCATCCAAAGCTGGGGATCGACTACTACGAAGATCTAGTGGAGCACATCCACAAAAAATATCCTCAGATCACGATCCACGGCTTTAGTGCCGTAGAGATCGCCTATATCGCCAAAGTGAGCCGACTTAGTTTCAAAGAGGTGCTCAGCCGCCTCCAGGCCAAGGGTCTTGCCTCGATACCCGGAGCTGGAGCCGAGATACTCAGCGACAGGGTCAGAAAGATCATCAGTCCCAAAAAACTTACCAGCCAAGAGTGGCTCGATATCCACCGTTTGGCCCACGAGATCGGGATGAAGACCACGGCTACGATGATGTATGGTACAGTGGAGAGCGACGAGGAGATTGTGGAGCACTGGCGAAAGATCAGAGAATTGCAAGATGAGACGGGCGGTTTTCGCGCTTTCATCATGTGGAGCTTTCAGCCTTACAATACAAAATTGCAAAAAAAGGGTATCGTCACCCACAAAA
>JALWCE010000130.1:1042-21218 GCA_027036935.1 Nitratiruptor sp.
AAACTAGCTCCAATCGCTACTTGCGTCTTTTGGCCGTGAGCCGTCTGTATCTGGATAATTTCAAAAACATCCAAAGCTCCTGGGTGACGCAGGGCAGCTATATCGGTCAGCTGGCACTGCTTTATGGGGCGAACGATCTGGGCTCTACGATGATGGAAGAAAACGTGGTCAAAGCCGCCGGTGCCCAAAATCGGATGAACCAAGAGGAGATGATACGCCTCATCAAAGATGTGGGCGAGATACCGGCCAAGCGCAATACGGCCTACGAGATACTGGAGACTTTCTGATGCGATATATTTTTGGTCTATTACTACTGATACAAGGGGTGTTGATGAGTGCTGAGTTACATTTTTTAGATCTAAACGGTACGAAAGTGCCGATGATTTATGAAGAGGATACCACGCTGCCCATCGTTTCAATGCAGGTAGTCTTCCAAAAAAGTGGCAGTATCGAAGATGGGGATCTGCCGGGTCTAGCCAAGATGAGTGCCAGGATGCTCAATCAAGGAACAAAAAGCCTTGGCAACGTGGGGTTCGCCCAAAAGCTCGAAGACAAAGCCATACGTTTTGGAGTCCATACGGGTACGGAGACGATGGTGATGGAGCTTAGCAGCCTCAAAGATCAGTTCGAGTATGGCGTGGATTTGGTGAGCAAGCTCTTCGTAGAGCCAAATCTCACTCCCGAGACTTTGCAAAAGGTCAAGACCAACACTTTGGGCTATTTAGCAAGAAAAAAGGATGACTACGACTATATCGCCAGCATCAATCTCAAAAAGCTGCTCTTTGCCGGTACGCCACTCCAAAACCCAAGCGATGGGACCAAGGAGAGTATCGAAAAGATCGCTCTCAAAGATATCGAGGATTTTTTGGCCAAGCATCTGGTGCGCGCAAGAGCCGTAGTGGTGATTGGTGGGGATCTAAATCTTAGCGAAGCCAAAAAGATTGCCAAAAAGATACTGGAGCCTTTGCCAAAAGGGGAGCTGGAGCCTTTGCCCTTTTATGAAGCGAGCGACAAGCAGCAGACCAAGATCCAAAAAGAGGGGCAGATTCAGCAGGCCTACATCTACTTTGGGGCTCCTTATCATGAGCGAATCGACAGCGACGATCTCTATGTTGGAAAAGTAGCGATGTTTATCCTTGGAAGCGGAGGCTTTGGCAGTAGGCTCATGGAGGAGATCAGAGTCAAGCGAGGGCTTGCCTACTCCGCTTACGCTTTTGCTAGAGTCAACAAAAGTCACAGCTACTTTACCGGCTATCTGCAGACCAAGATCGAGAGCCAAGAGGAAGCCAGGAAATTGGTGGCTCAGGTAATAGAAGAGTTTGTCAAAAATGGAGCCACCCAAAAGGAGCTGGAGAGTGCCAAAAAATTTATCCTAGGCAGCGAACCTCTGCGCAACGAGACGCTACCTCAGCGCTTGAGCAGAGCTTTTAATGAATTTTATGCCGGCAGACCCCTTGGATACAGCAAAAAAGAGTTGGAACTCATCTCTAAAGTGACACTAGAGCAGCTCAATCACTTTATCAAATCCCACCCAGAAATTACGAAGCTTAGCTACTCTATCGTTACAAAATGATCGCTCAAGAGGATCTTGCCATTCTCAAACGAGCCGGTATCAGCGACGAGCTGGGATTGGCTCTTTGCGTCCCATCTTCTTATCACGATTACCGAATAAAACCTTATCTCGATTTTAAAGAGCCTTTGTTGGAGGCACAAATCGGCACGTCGTACCAACTGCCAAAATTTTTAAAGATCAAAGCGTATGCTAAAAACATCGACAAAGAGATTGAGCTTATCTTTTTTCATACCTCGGCATACCATTATCGAGTTTTTACGAAGGGGGCACTGCTCTATCTTAGCGGTAAGATACAAAAAAACTTTGGCACTATTAGGCTCATCCAGCCAAAAAAAATCGCCGAGTATAAGGTGGGGCGGATATTTGCCGAGCATAAAGTGCCTATTCGAGGGGACATTTTTGAGCGGTTAAAAAAGAGATATTTGACCAAAGAGAGTCTTACGGGTTACGGCTTGCCGATGGAGGTGGTAAAGAGTCTGCTTGAGATCCATTTTCCGACCGAGGAATTTTTTCGCTCCTATCGCAAGAGGGGAGAGTTTTGGGGCAAATATCTTAAGGCCTTGAAATTTACCGAAGCTTTTGTCTATATAAAAGGTCTTAAACGAAAAAGGGTCTATCGTAAAGCTTTATGTCACGAGGCAAAATGGCCCCAAAAGTGGCTGGAATCTCTACCTTTTGAGCCTACGTTGGATCAATTAAAAGCGATGCGAGATATCTATGAGGATATGCACCGATCCATTGCCGCTCGACGAGTTGTGGTAGGGGATGTGGGGAGCGGAAAGAGTCTTGTGATGTTTGGGACGGCTATGATGAATTATCCAAAGCGCACAATTTTGATGGCGCCTACGACGATTTTGGCCGATCAGCTGTACAGCGAAGCGAAAAAACTACTCCCCCCATCGATCAAAATCGCTCTAGTGAGTTCCCAAAGCGGCGAGAAAGATCTGCAAGAGTACGATTTTTTGATAGGTACCCACGCGCTTTTATACAAAGATTTGCCACAAGCGTGCGTGGTCATGGTAGATGAACAGCACCGTTTTGGCACCGAACAGCGCAATCGTCTTAAAAAGTTGGTAGAAAAGGACGAAGGCTCCCCCCACTTTTTCCAGTTTAGCGCCACGCCGATCCCAAGAACAAAGGCGATGATGCAAAGCGCACTCGTTGATTTTAGCTTTATTGAGCAGACCCCTTTTAAAAAGGAGATTACCACCAAAGTAATCGCTCAAGAGGATTTTAAAGAGCTTTTGGCGCATATCACACAAGAGATCAAAGAGGGCAGACAGGTATTGGTGGTCTATCCATTGGTAGAAAAGAGCGAAAGGGTTGGGTACAAGTCTTTGGATGAGGCCCAAGGTTTTTGGCAAGATCGTTTTACAGGGGTTTTTGTCACCCACGGCAAAGATAAAGAAAAAGAGGAGATTTTACGCCGCTTCAAGGAGGAGGGTTCCATACTACTGGCTACAACGGTAGTAGAGGTGGGGATTTCACTTCCTAGGCTCTCCACCGTTGTTATAGTGGGAGCGGAGCGTTTGGGACTTGCTACTTTGCATCAGTTGCGAGGCAGAGTCTCTCGTACCGGGCTTAAGGGCTACTGTTTTTTGTACACCAACGATAAAAACAACCAAAGGCTTCAAGAGTTTGCCAAAATTCATAGCGGTTTTGAGATAGCGGAACTTGATTTGAAGTATCGAAAAGGTGGAGATATCCTCAGCGGCAAAGAGCAAAGCGGTAAAAGCTTTCGCTGGCTCTCTTTGGCCGAGGATAAAGAGATTATACAAAAAGTACAAATGCTGCTTTCTTAACATCCTCCCATGCTATTTGAGGATGTTAGTCCCACAATCTTGCGAAGTATTTTTTATTGACATACTCCCCACGCCTAAAAGCGGGGGACTCTGGCTTTAAGCAGGGATGCTTGCAATTGCAAGTCTTACTTCCTCTACGCCAAGAGTCGATACCCGACTCTCTATTTTAGCAAAAGAGTTTCAAGGGGACAAATCCCCTCTTAACTCTTTTATCGCCTTAATCTGTTGAGCTAAAGTTTGGGGCTTTACGACGTTTTTTAGTAAAGTCCGAGCTTTCCATCGCTTCGTTTATAAAGAACTCTCGTTTTACCCGATTTATCCTCAAAGACGATAAAGTAGCGATCAGAGTTTTTAAGGAGTTGAGCCGCCTCTTCGATACTAATAGGTTTGTCTACGTCAAAAGGAGTAGGCACGATTTCATCGCTATAGTTCAAAGCCTCTTGAATCTCCTCTTCGAGCATAGGAGCGGCCATGATTTCTTCTAAAGAGATATTTTTGTGATTTTTGATTTTATCCGCATAGCGTCGTAATACTTTTTTCGCACGAGCTAAAGCCAAATCTATTGCAGCGTAGACATCTTTATCCTTTTGTGTAATGACCACATTGCCTTTTTTGGCCACATGGATATCAAACTCAAATAAAAAGCCCTTTTTGCCGTTTCTCTCATCCGCAGAAACGGTAGCGTTGATGCCCGTGATGTCAAGGCCCAGTTTCATCAATGACTGCGCTGCATCTTCGATATAGGCTTTAATGGGCTCGGTCAGATTAAAATTTTTGCCATAGATATGTAGATAATCCATAGGCATCCTTTCTTAGCTAAGATATATCGATATATCACTATTTTGACATACTCCCCACGTATAAATACGGGGGATTCTGGCTTTAAGCGGGAATGCCTGCAATTGTAGGTCTTACTTCCCCTATGCCAAGAGTCGATGCCCCGACTCTCTGTTTTGATTATAGCAAAAGATTTTCAAGGGGATAAATCCTTTTCCCCTCTCAACTCTTTTGTTGCCTTATATTCTCATTGATAAATCAAGGAGCTTTACAGCGATTTTTTGGTAACAATTTTTCGTCGAATTAGAGCTTTTGTAACGTTCTTCTAAGATACGAGATCGGATTTTCCTCTTGTGCGATATTTGGCTTGAGATGGACCCATACATCTATGAGTACACTGCTGTTGCTCTCTTTGTGTCCCACATCGTTGGCCAAAATAGGACAGCTTGCGGGCAAGCCGTTGCCAAAATAGTGCAAGGAGATATTGATATCATAGATATTTTGATACTGCATATCTATTTTTCTAAGACAATTGCCAATATCTTGGGCTTGGGCGGCCATTACCGCATATTCTGTAGCGCTTCTAGCCAGAAGCTGGGCTTGTTCATAGAGGTAGCGATTGGTGGTTTTTTGGGTAGTATCGCGCATTAAAGAGAGGCTCAAAGCCAAAATAAGGCTAATAACAAGAATAAAAATAATGGCTGTTAGCATGGAAAAGCTTCTTCTCAAAAGATCACCTTTTTACCGCAAATTGTAACATTGATATCCGAGGATATGACCGAATTGGTGCAGAGTTTGAGTTCTATCGTGTGGGCTACCCGTCTAAAATTAAATTTTGTGACGTTTTGTACCAAAAGCTGGGATTTTCCATCACTAAAACGCTCCCCTTTCCAAGGTCTAAAATTGTAGTAAAGATATAGATCGTAGTTGCCTTGGGCATTTTGTTTTGGGACAATGGCATACGCACTGCATCCTATCGTAAAATGCTCATAAATCTTTTTTGGTTTGATATCGTCGTAGAGCAAAGTGGTGCTATCTTGCGCATGGACGGCGAAGATATCGGTAGGATCGGTGCCTGTGGGTTTTTTCCATCCGTAGGCTTGAAGGATATCCACATTTTCGGGATAGGCGTTGAAAGTGAGAGCACATCCGTTGTTGGCTTGGGAGAGGTCGGCGGAGTACACTGATTTGATAATTTTTGCAGCAATGTTTAGATCGTCTCCTTTGGTTTTAAGTTGGCTCTTATCGCTTTGACTTAGATCCGCAAAGCCGCTCCAGCCTGGATAGTTGATCGAACCGTTGAACTCTCCCCGTTTGGCCTCATAGGCTTGGCCAATCCAAGCGATGATCTTGTGGTCTGGATTGACTTGGCTTAGAGGGGCCATTGTGTCAGGATCGGAGATATCGTGGATGGAGATGGCGCTATAAGGAATGCGATACTCTAGCCGTCTGGCCATTTGTTCCAAAGCTACCTCCGTTTTATAGGTGGTTGTCGAAAATTGAAAGGAGACAAGATAATTTTCATAGGCTTTAAAGAGTAGATCGCTACCAATAGAAGCGACTATACCCATAATGATGAGCACAAAAATAATCTCTATAAGAGTAAAGGCGTATCTCACTCTAGCTCCTTAGACTCTAGGCGCGCTTCGCCTACATTGCAGCTAAAAGCTCGTAAAATCACCAGATCACCATTTGTAGAGGTGGCATTGACCTCAATGAGTTTAATGTTGGTAGAAGCAAGAGCCGGAGTAGTCGCAATAGTAAAATTGATGACTGAAGAGGAGTAGTAGCTCTTATCCGAAATGTAAAAGAGTTTAGTAGAAAGGTTCATATCCAAAAGAATATCTCCAGCCTCTTTAGTAATATGCTCTACTCTGCCGTTAAAGTCGTCCATATCATCCTCGTCTCCCCCCTCAGGGCCTAGTATATCTGAAGCGTAGGTGAGATTTTCAAAAAATTTTCTAGAGACCTTTTGACCAAAATCGGCTGTACGAAATCGAGAGCCACCTTTTCTGTTAAGTTCGTCGTCACCATTGGTTACATCCAAAATATATGAGGTGTTGGTATCAGGACTTGTGGAGTTTTCGTCCCACGCGTAGGTCAGTACGCTCAAAATGGTCCGATAAGATTGTAAAATAGCCTCGCTTTTGAGGCTCTCTTGCGTTTGGGAAGCAAGCATTTGAAAAATGGGAGGGATCGCCATCATAGCGATGGAGATCACAATGATAGCAAAGATAAGCTCTATGAGCGTAAATGAACGTTTCACCACTCTATCCTTGTGTGCGGAACCTTGCTTTGGTTGATCTCGTCTTGTGTTTTAAAAGTGCCGATACCTTTCCAGTTGCCCTTGCCCTCAAAGATCACCTCTAAGGGATTGGTGGTGGCGTTTGGATTGTATTTGTTAAAGATAAGCCACCTTGAGGCGTCAAGATCTATCTTAGCGGCGTAGGGGTATTTATTCTTTTTGTATGTAAGTCGTAAGAGTCGAACTCCTTTGTGCAAAGGTCCCAAAGTAGCTTTGAGATGGCTGTCTTCTCCCATTAAAAGATCGTGCCCCTCATGGAAGAGGTGAAATATTTGCCCGTATTGAGTGGTATTGTGCTCTAGGTTGCGATACCAATCAATATCCTCTTCACTCATACTCCCCTCAATGGCGGCGGGATCATTTTTGTTAGGATCGTATACTTCAAAAAAGAGTTTGGTCGTGATAGTGTTCTCTTTTGTTTTAAAAAGAGGGGCGTGGAGTCTGCCATAATAAAAGTGTAGCGTACCTACGGCAACTCCAGAGCCGTTAGTGTCGTCTTTATCTTTAGTAAGAAGTTTGGGTGCTTGTATGGTAAAGGGGGCGGCGGGCAAGGAGAGGTTGCGATCAAAATTGATCAAAAATTTTAGATGTGCCGAGCCATTGCGATCTGGCGTAAAGATGGAGTTGTTAAACTCTATTGTAAAGTTGCCATCGCTTATTGGAGCTTCGCCGTAACTGTTGGTTGAAATCTCTTTGTAGAGTATCTTGTGCAGTGGTATACCACGATTGGTTGGGGTTATGGGCAGAGTACCAAATACGAAAGAGGTGTTGGTCTCTTTGGCGAAGCAGCTGTTCATATAGTTTTCTACTACTCCATTTTGGGCATCTTTGGCCGTGATATTAAGATCCAAAAGGGCGCCCATTGAGAGATCTTTGGAGATATAGGTAAAGTTGGAGGGGGAGCGGTCTTGAATCTGAGCACTAATATCAAAATGGTCCGGTATAACGGTGATATAAGTATGGGTTGGGGTAATGAAACGTCTACTATCAGGCGTATCGTTGGCGTCTATATGGGCGTATTCGCTCCCGTTGATCTCGTGGATGATCATTTTAAATCTTCCCACATCGATAAATTTATGTTTTTTGGTATCTTTGCCATTAGCAAAATTGATGGGATCGATGGATATGATGGGATGAGGACATTTTTTACTCGGATCAATTACGGAGATATTGACGTCAAAACTCTGACCTTGGGATTCGTTGTAGTCCAAGGCGGCCACATTGTCACCCGCTTGAGCATAAACGGAGATATTAGCCTCTTTTTTGGCGATAAAACGGGTGGTTGGCATAACGAGGGCGAAATGGTCCGGGCGTACGGCAAAGGCGTCTGAATTGGAGACCCGGCACCACTCTATCGCCGGCAGATTGGGCGGTTTTGGTTTACATTTGCCGTTGATCCCCGGATTCCAGCAATCATTCCATATCATATCGTTGCGTCCACAATATTTAAAGGTAAAAAAGAGTTTTCTTTTGGCTCTTGGCCACTTGTTGACTCCTTTTGGCCACTTGTTCGCAGGTAAAAAGAAGCGTCCTGTGGAGAGGTCGTAGTTTTGGATATTGCCAAAAGACCAAAGATCGACTCTGTGCTCTTGGTTGCCTTGGATCTGAACGGTAGAGAGAAAAATTTGAGCCGATATGTTGCGATCTGGGGCGAGCTGGGTGCGTGCGTCGTTCATTACGATGACGTCAAGATTGATAGGTTTTTCTACTACTTTTGTGGTGATGACATCTTTGTTGGCGATAGGATTGGATACATCGTGATCTATGACCGAAAAGGGCCCTTTGATAAGATCGTATCGCTTGACTAGATCGTAGTTGTCCTCGGCCATACACATATAGTCGTAATAGGGATAATTACAGCCCCAATCGTCTGTGTGGCGCACCCTTCCCTCGTCGTCATACAAGAAATTGAGCCAACACCCCTCTTCATAGTTACCATTTGGCTCAAAATATGGCCATAGCGGATCATCGTGGTCAAAATTAAGACCGGCACCAGTACGGCTGATAAACCAGCTATCCGTTTTGTTTAGATCATCTTTGCCCAGTATCGTTTTCCATCCCTTGGCTCCCATCGTATCGGCATAGGTGTAGCTATCGTCGCTAGGAGTGGGGTCTGTTTTGGAGTATTGTCTTTGATAGTCGGTGAGCCAAGGGTAGTTGGATTTGGTCCAAGAGTAGTTACCCTGATAGTGGGGGTAATCTTTTCTAATAGATGGGATGTTGTGCATAGGGGCTCCGGACATATATCCGGGCTCGTCGCCTATATCGCCTCGTCCTTCATCGTCGGCTCCCCACGCGAAGCTATCTTCGTGTACGCCATTTTCATTATCGAAATAGAGCCCAAAGGAGCCGTAGGGCCAAATAGATGCGTTTTGTTCGTGCGGTAAGTAGTAGTGCAAGCCGTACAAGGCGTTGACTTTCTCGTCGATGGTACCGGTATAGTGGATCCACTCCTCTTTGTTCTCTTTTAAAAATTTTCTCACTCTCTCAAAGGTCTTTTCCGTATTGGGTACAAAAGGCCAAAGTCCTAGTTGGGAGCAGGTATCTCTTTTATTGACAAGATCCTTTTTGGTGATGGTTCTTTTGCCATCTAGAGCCAAGAAGAAAGTCCAAGCGTTATGGAGGTCTTGTTGGTACCAGCAGTAGACCACAAAGGGTCTTTGTTTGGAGCGGATATCGTTTGATGTGCTGTTTCGTGAGGCTAGGGCGTTGGAGGCTCTAGGATAGATCCAAAAGTGTCCTTTGATCTGGCTGCTTGGGAGAATGCTTTGGGGAATATGTTCGCTCAGTGCTTTACAGCTTTTTCCAAGAATCTCTTGGGTCACATCTGGTTGGGCGGTTTTAGGCGGTTTGGGATACTCTATATAGCGGTAATCGTCTAAAAGCTTTAAATGCATCGATTCGATAGAGCATATAGCATCGTTTTGGGCTACGAGGGTGTTGACCTTGATCGCTTGGCCGTGGTAGCCTTTTCGGAGCTGGTTTACGTCGCAATCTTCGATAGTCGTGGAGGAAAAATCGATAGCAAAAGGGGTGCCGATGAGGTTGATATTGCTAAAAGTATTGCCTAAGAGATTGATGTTGGCCACTCTGCGAGGCGTGGGTTGATCTTCTGTGACTACTTTGATCGTATGTTTTTTTTGATTAATCGCTATTTCAAGAGCGACAAAACCTCTTGAGTTCTCTTTTGCCTCTTTATAGTAGTCTGTGGAGTTTAAAGTATCGTGGTTGTAGACGAAGTTGTTGAATTTGTTTTTAATGGGCAAAGCAATGAGGGTGTGCTTGGGAGAGGAGTCGGTGCAAAATATCTCAAAGCTTTTGTCTATATCGCCAAAGGGGTTGATCATATGAAATCCGGGGGCGAGGTTATACTTTTGGCAGTAGCTGCACTCTCCAAGAGCCCCTGTGTAGTGGATAGTTATATTGTTGCCCTTGAGGTCTATGTTTTTCTCGCTAGAGATCGCTCCGTACCACTGCATATTGTTTACATCAAACGTCACGGCTTTTTTTGCGTAGAGGTATCCTTTGATGTTGGCATTTGCGGCTTTGAGTTTATAGGCTCCTTTGGTATAAATAAAAAGATTGGCGCTTTCTGTATTGGTATTAATGTTGACATTGTTGGCTTGGATCTCAAACTTATCTTTTACAAAGATACGCACATTGCCCTCAATGTTTATCGTCAAATCGTTGGCGTCTATAAGCAAGTTATCAAAGTAGTAGTCGCCGGATTTGAAATTAAGAGTAAAATTTTTTTGAGTTGTATTTGTTTTGATCTCATCGTATGAGGAGCTACTGCCGCCTCCAAAGAAGAAACTAAACATATTTGCAAAAAAATCGGCGAAGCTGGAGTTGTGTATATTCTCTTCTTTAGTGAGGATGAGGTTGCTAAAAGTCATATAGTAAATATTTTTGTTTTTGTAGACCCACGAGGGATTAAAGTTGATGGTGGCTCCCGTATGAATTACACTTTTTTTGTAGTCGGTTTGCGTAGCGTTGACGGTATCGCCGCTAACTTGGAGGTTGGTAGTCTCTTTGCTTGCAACAAGAGGAATGGTGAGAGCCAAGAAATTAGGAGTGGCTGTTGAACAGGAGCGTTCCTGATCGCTGTCGCTGGATTTACATTTGATATCGCCGTTTTTTCTGACAAGGGATGAGGTATAAAGAGCCAACGAGCCTATGTGATAGAGAGAGTGTCCGTCGATCTCGATGGATGCGAGGCTATTTAGACCGCTTTGAAACTGAGAACAAAGAGAGAAGTTTGGGGCTTGATCCTCTCCTCGTTTAAGATCATCATCGATGATAAGCCCGATGGCGGTGTCTCTTTTGAATGTGGCGTTCCCCTGAATATTGGAGAGTTTGACGGAAAACTTTTCATCCTCTTCATATTTTTTATCCCCAAGGATTGGTATTTTGAGCACAAGGCTCTCTTGGCAGGGCAAGAGAGTAAGCGTACCAGATTGTGCTCTATAATCCTCGCCGGCAGTAGCCGTAAGATTATGTGTTTGGTAGTGGAAAGTGATTTTTTGCGTAGGCGAAGGATTGGCGGTGATGTTAAATTCCATAAACCGCTCTCCGCTATTGCCTTCTACTATTTGGGCGTTATTGATGGAGAGAGAGGCCGATCTATTTGCCCCTTGGACGTTAATCTCTGCGACCGAGCTGCCTTGCCAGTCCCAGTTATTGTAGTATCCGTGGGCTGTGTTGTGGACGTTTCCACTTTTGATGGCCTTTGCTTTGAGCCATACGACAAAAATAAAATTGTTCGGTCTTTTAGAGATGGTATCGCATTGGAGATATTTGGCTCCATCCTCATCGTCAACGAGTCCGCATCGGATTTTTTTAAGATTATTGTTTTGGACTCGCACGCTTGTGAATTTAAAGGCGTTTTTTGTCGTATACCAATCGTCTGCCGCTGTATCGGTGTATGTTTCGATCCCGTCTCTCATAACGATACGCTGTTTTTGGCCGCTCCTATTTTTTACGGTGATTTTGAATGTAACGTTCTCACAAATTTTGGGTTGGCTAGATTGTTTTAACTCCTTTTTTACAAAGATGGGGGCTGCTCCTATTGATAGAACGAAGAGTATCAAAATAAAAATCCATCGCATTATTTTTTCCTTGTTTTTCCTTTAGCGTTGTGTCCTTTCAAAGGCTTTGATCACCGCCTCCATAAAAGCGGCTCGCACGCCCTTGTCTTCTAAAGCTTTGTATCCGGCCGCTGTTGTACCCGCCGGACTCATTACTTTATCTTTAATAAATGTTGGATGTGTATGGGCAATGGAGGAGTAGCTAAAAAAAAGCCCATCGACCAATTCTCTTGCAACTTCTCGTTTAAGTCCGCAAGCTACCCCTCCATCCATTAAGGCTTCCGCCACTTGTGCTAAAAAAGCGGGGCCACTGCCTGCAATCGCCGTGGCAATATCGAGCTCTTTTTCACTATTGAGCCATATTGTGCGCCCAATTACTTGAAAAAGCTCCATTGCAAACTCTTTTGCCTCCAAATCTCCTGTTAAAGATGTGATGGAGGCCTGCTTGGCCGCTGCGATGTTTGGCATAGCCCTGACATAGCTGTTGGCCCGTATGGCTCGACGAATTTTGGCAATAGGCGTACCGGCAAGTATAGAGATTAATATCTTGGCGGTACCTCGTAAGTGGCTGGCAACCTCTTCTAAGGCGTTGGGTTTGACGGCAAGAATCACATTCTCGTCTTTGATCCAGATATTTTCTTGTAGTAAGGCTGTGTGTACAGAGTATAAAGTTTGAATTCTTCTGAGTTTTTCTTTGTCTCGACCTACTACCCTAACTAATATCATCTTCGTTTTGGCCTTTTGTAGACCTTTTAAAATAGCTTCAGCCATTGCTCCATATCCTATTATCGTCAACATAGCAATCCTTTTTTAGATTTGAATTTGAGATGTAATTGTATCAGAGTAGATAAAATTTGTTATAATTGATCAAAAAAAGAGGTGGTATGAAAAGAGTCCAGATTGTGGGGATTTTGGCGCTAATACTTTGGATGGGCGGCTGCTCATCCAAAAACGGCCCCGAATATAATAAGAGCGATATTTACTGGTATCAAAAGATGGTCCACTATGTCAGTGTGGGGGAGCTTGATAAAGCCGATGACTATTTTACCTCTTTGCAAAGCGAACATTTTGCCTCCCCTTTGCTCAAAGAGGCGATGTTGATTTTGGCTCAGGCTCATATGGATGAGGAGGAGTATCTTTTGGCCAAATATTATTTGGATGAGTATATCAAGCGCTTTGGTGATCCAAAAAGTATCCAATTTGCCAAGTTTTTAAAAATTAAAGCCTCTTTTTTGGCTTTTAGAAATATCAATAGGGACCAAAAACTTTTACAAGAGACTATACAAGAGGCCAAAAAATATAAACAAGAGTACCCATCTAGTGAGTTTTTGCCGATGGTCGATACAATTTTGACTAAACTAACGATGGCTCAATATGTGCTGGATGAGGAAATTGCCGCACTGTATGAGCGGCGCGACAAGCCAAAAGCCGCAAAATTTTATCGTGACCGTCTGAAAAACTCATGGGTTAAAAAATCACAAATTGACGTGCCCAAAAAATGGTATGACTATCTTATTAGTTGGTAGGGGGAGAAAATATGAACTTGAGTGATTATAGCGCTTTTCCGACGACGCTTCCTGTGATCGTCGAGGACGATATGTTTTTGTATCCTTTTATGATTTCGCCCATCTTCATCAGCGACGAGGTCAATATCGCAGCAGCCGAGAAAGCTTTGCAGGACAACAGCCTCATACTTGTCGCTCCATCCAAAGAGGGACATGAAGGGGAGCGAAATTTTGATGCGATCTATCCAGCCGGTGTCATTGGTTCGATTATGCGCAAGGTCAATCTGCCGGATGGACGGGTGAAGTTGCTCTTCCAAGGTCTTGCACGGGGGAAAATCATCGAAAAGGTGAGCCAAAAACCTATGATGGCGGTGGTGGACGTGATTGAGTCCAAACCCTATAATGAGATTAGAGTGGAAGCGCTGTTAGAAGTACTAAGAGAGAAGATCCGAACCCTTGCCAGCGTCAACAGCTCCTTTCCGCAAGATCTAATCAAGACCATCGAAGAAAATCACGAACCAAACCGCATTGCCGATCTAGTCAGCTCGGTACTCAAGCTCAAAAAAGAGCGGGCTTACGAGATGTTTATAGAAGAGGATGTGGAAAAGCGGCTCATGTTGCTTATCGATGCGGTGAGTGAGGAGATAGAGCAGAGCAAACTCCAGCGTGAGATTAAATCCAAAGTGAGCTCCAAGATGGAGCAGGCCAACAGGGAGTACTTCCTCAAAGAGCAGCTCAAGCAGATCCAAAAGGAGCTGGGTGTGGATACCCAAAAAGAGGAGGAGGTGGAGGAGTACCGCAAAAAGCTTGAAAAAATCAAGCCCTATCTCACTCAAGAGGCCTACAAAGAGATCAAAAAGCAGATCGACCGGTATGCTAGAATGCATCCAGACAGCGCCGAAGCGGTGGTGATCCAGACCTATTTGGACTGGGTATTGGAGGTTCCTTTTGGCAAATACTCCAAAAAAAAGCTCGATATCCAAGATGTGAAGCGAGAGCTGGACAAAGACCATTATGGTCTGGAAAAAGCAAAAGAGCGAATCGTTGAATATTTTGCCGTCAAGGAGCTAATGGAGCTTCGAGGCATCAAAAAAGAAAAGGGCAGCGGGGCGATCCTCTGTTTTGCAGGACCTCCGGGGATAGGAAAGACCTCTTTGGCCAACTCCATTGCCAAAGCCCTCAAGCGTCCGCTGGTGCGTATCGCCCTGGGAGGGCTAGAGGATGTGAGCGAGCTTAGAGGTCATAGGCGTACCTACATCGGAGCTATGCCTGGACGCATCGTCCAAGGGCTCATCGACGCCAAAGAGATGGATCCAGTGATGGTGCTAGACGAAATAGACAAGGTAGGTCGCAGTATGCGAGGCGACCCCACATCTGTGCTGCTAGAGATACTCGATCCTGAGCAAAATACGCACTTTAGGGACTACTATCTCAACTTCAGTATCGATCTAAGCAATGTGATATTCATCGCTACGGCCAACGACATCGGCTATATCCCAGCGCCTTTAAGAGACAGGATGGAATTTATATTCTTGAGCTCCTATACGCCAAGCGAGAAGTTCGAGATCGCCAGGCGCTATCTCATTCCGCAAGAGATCAAAAAGCATGGGCTCAAAAAGAGCGAGATCTCCATCTCCAAAGCCGCTTTGGAGACGATTATAGAAAAGTACACTAGAGAAGCCGGGGTACGAAATCTCAGACGCCGTATAGCCGATATCGTGCGAAAGGTGGCCAAAGAGCTGTTGGAGCATCCTGAGATCAAAAAGGTCTCCATCACCGTCAAAAATCTGAGCAAATATCTAGACAAGCCGGTCTTCGAGATAGAAGAGGCGGAAAAAGAGCCCCAAGTGGGTGTGGTCAACGGTCTGGCCTGGACGGCGGTGGGAGGAGACGTACTCAAAATCGAGTCGATCAAACTCAAAGGCAAGGGAGCCTTACAGCTCACAGGAAGTCTTGGGGAGGTGATGAAAGAGTCGGCTAGGATCGCATACAGCGTGGTCAAATATCTCATCGATCAAGGAAAGATCACGATCGAGCAGGAGGTGATCCCAAAAACAATCAAGGAAAAAGAGGAACATATCAAAGTGGATCCAAGCGAGGTCTACAGACGATACGATATCCACCTCCATATCCCAGAAGGTGCTACGCCAAAAGATGGACCGAGTGCCGGAATCACGATGGCTACATCCATCGCTTCACTACTAAGCGAGCGTAAAGTGCGTCCGGACGTGGCGATGACGGGAGAATTGACGCTGACGGGTAAGGTTCTACCAATAGGCGGACTCAAGGAGAAACTGATCGCAGCTTATAAAGCCAAGATCAAAAAGGTACTGATCCCTAAGAAAAATTATGATCGGGATTTAGAAGATATTCCTACTGAAGTAGTGGACAATATGCAAATCATACCGGTTACCCATATTGATGAGGTACTCAAAGAAGCTCTTCTTTGAGTACCTTAAAGGGTCAAAAATTGGTCGATTTTTTGATTGAGTTCTTGCTCTTTAATGGGTTTGTTGATAAAGTCGTTGGCTCCCGCATCAATTGCTTTACCTTTTTGGGTTTCATCGGTACTTAGGGCAATAACGGGAATTTTGCTAAATCTAGGATCTTTTTTCATATACTTAAGCGTTTCGATGCCATCAAGACGAGGCATAAGAATATCGAGTAGTACAAAATCCACATCGGGATTTTTATTAAGAATTTCTAGGGCTTCTTGACCATCTTTAGCCTCTAGTGTTTCGTATACCTTGGGATTTTTCCTCAAAATGGTCTCCAAAAGCTTTCTGTTGATGATATCGTCATCCACATAAAGAATTTTTAACTGGTTCATGCTGTCTCACTCACTTTCATCAATCTTTCTAGTTCCTCTTTAAAGAACTCTTTTTGAATAATATTTTTGACAATATCGTCGTAAAAATCTCGCTCGATACTAGGAAGTTGCTTGACATCAAAACTAGGCTCGACGAGAAGGATGAAGCTTGTATTTGGATAGTGCTGTTTGAGTTTTTGGATCTTATGGAAATTATAGTGGTCTGATTCTTTATCAATAAAAACAACTTTATACTTTCGCTCTTGCATTCTTTTTTCTAAATCCTCCAGATCCATCGCAATGTCGACTCTATAGCCCAAAGATTTAAGAACGTTGGCAAAAAGTTTTGATTCTAGGGGGCTTTTTTTCAATAAAAGTATATCATAATCGGTATCATTTTGTTGCTTTTGTGATTTGGATTGGTCGCTTTGATCCGATTGAGCGGCGGGCTCTTGGGTGGCGACATACTTTTTATCCGGCAAAAAGGCTTTAAGGATCGTTTCTATATCTTTGCGATTGATAGGTTTGGTGATATATTCATCAAATCCTTTTTTCATAAAGCGCTCCCTATCGCCTTTGAGGGCGTGAGCGGTCAAAGCGATAATGGGAGTGGGAATAAGATGCATCTCCTTTTCATACAGATGAATCTCTTGTAGAGCTTCAATTCCATCTTTGACGGGCATTTGGATGTCCATAAAGATGATATCGTATTGATTTTTTTTAAATTTTTCAATCGCTTCAAGCCCATTGTCGGCCAAGTCCACCTCCAATCCAAAGTCTTCGAGCGTTTTTTTAATCAATTTTTGGTTGATGATATTGTCCTCGGCCACTAAGGCTTTAGCTTTGAACTTAATCTTTTCGGAGCCGGCAAGTATGGCGGCTTTTTGATTGAGTTTTTGGGTGTTTTGAATATAAAACTCAAGAAGCTGTTTGAGTTTTGTATAGTTGACGGGCTCATAGATGTTTTTGATGATCTTGCCCATAAGCTCTTCAACCCGCTTTTTAAAGGTTACTTTGGAGATGAGAGCTACGGGGATTTGTTGCATATGAAGCGTTTTTATGCGATTTTCGTCCACAAAATCAAAATCCAGTAGGACGAAATTGCACTCTTTAGCCTTTTGCAAAGCGTTTTGCAGCTCTTGGCTCTCTTCTAATTTAACCCCAAAAAAATCGCAGTACTCCTCAATATATCTGGTTTGGATTTTTGTGTACTTTTTGGGTTCGTAATAAAAGAGTTTAAGACCCTCAAAGCGGCCTTGGTAGGTTTCATTCAAGACAGGAATCTCTTCTAGCTCCAGTGTGAAAAAGAAGCGGCTCCCTTTGCCCTCTTCGCTCTCTATTTTGAGTTTGCCCCCCATAAGTTTGACAAATTCGCTAGAGATCGTTAGACCCAAACCGGTGCCTCCATATTTTCTTGTTACCGATATATCGGCTTGGGAGAAGGCTTCGAATATTTTTTCTTTTTTGTCCTTAGGGATCCCAATCCCCGTATCCCGTACCTCAAAATGGATAATAGCTTTAGAGTCTTTTTGGCCTATTTTTTTTATCTCTACGGCGATTTCTCCCCCTTTGGGAGTGAATTTTACAGCGTTACTGATGAGGTTTATGAGCACCTCTTTGATTTTTGTAGGGTCTCCTTTGAGAGGTTTTTCAAGGTGGGGGTCTATAAAAAAAGCCAAATTTATCCCCTTTTCCGCCGCTTTTGGGGCATAGACCTCCACTGCGTTTTCAAACTCTTGAATTGGCTCAAATACAACGCTCTCTATCTCGATTTTATTGCTTTCGATTTTGGCGATGTCAAGGATGTTGTTGATAATTTCTAGTAGGTTTTCGGAGCTCTTTTCAATAATAGAGACAAACTCTTTTTGTTCTTCTGTGAGCGGTGTGTTTTTAAGTAGATCGGTAAAGCCCATAATGCCGTTGAGAGGCGTACGGATTTCGTGACTCATATTAGCTAAAAACATACTTTTAGCTTTGTTGGCCTCTTGTGCTGCTTCCTTGGCGTCTTCTGTTTTTTTGAGAGCAAGTTCAAGAAGTTCATAGGCTTTGTTGATACCCTCAATCGATTCGAGGTTGATCTTTTGGGCAAAATCGCTCTGTTGTTCTAGGTCTTCGCTTAGTGCTACTTTCTTGATGATCTCTTCGAGTTTTTTGATGTTCCAAGTGATATCTTTGGTAAACAAATAGCTAAAGATGAGCAGTATAAAAGAGAGGATCCAAAAAGCAAGACTTAAGAGCAAAGCCACAAGATTAAAATGGATCTCCTTTTGATCCAATGTCAACAGCATATCCCGTAGCTGGAGAGCAAAGCCGTTGAGTTCATCGATTTTTCTCTCCTGAACGCCTAGCCACATTTTCCAAGGTAAAAGCCCTTTTTCGTAGAGTCCAAGACGAAATTTTTGGAGGGCTTCAAAATTTTTTTGAAAATTTGGTTGTTGTAAAAGTGTGGAGAAGAGCTGCTTGAGGGTAGTGTTACTCAATGTTGCGCCGCTAAAGGCGTCGGCTTTGGTAGCAAAAGTTAACAGCTGCTTTTTGTTCTCCTCATTGAGAAGATGGGCAAGGGTATAGTAGGCTGCCGCCCCTTCTTCTATAGAACTATAATCAAGACTATAAGCAAGGATAGAGTAGGCTGTGCTAAGACGAGAGAGCTGGGGGGATATTTGCGTCTTGGCCAGATTTTGGATCTGTTGTAAGAGGCTTTGGGTAATGGCGTTGGTATAAAGGGCAAAAAATATCTTTTGAAAATCGTCGCTTCTTTGTTCCACTTTGTTCCGTACTATTTTTAAAATAGCCAAGTTATTAAGCAGCGTACTATACTCCTCTTTTGGTAAGACCTTTTTTAATCGCCAGATATTTTGATCTGTAAGATCATAAGTAGATTTGAGCTGTTTTCGTGTTATTTCGGGCGTTTTTGCCAAATAGAGAGCCGAGAGGGTACGCTCTTTGCCCAAACTTTTTAGAGTCTGTAAAATCTGTTGGGATATGATAAGTTCTTGTTTATACTTTTTAGCCGTAATATATTTGATAGTAAAGTAGTAAAGGAAGAATGCCGACAGGATAAAAAGGATCAATATAGGAAACAAAGAGATAATCCTGAGTCGACTTTTCATATTCAATTCCATGTTTCTTCTTTTTATAATTGTTTGACGTTAGTCTCAAGAGCCTCTATCGCCTCTTCGAGCTGTTTAGCGTTGTAATCGTCTAGCGGATAATTTGAGATGATGTTGCTGAGCAAAAGGACAAGGTTGCTCAGGCGTAGGCTCTCGGCGACGCTTTTGAGCTGTTTGGCTTTTTTGAGAAATTTCTCTTTTTTCATTTTAATAGAGCGTAAGGCTTTGAGCTCAACGATGAGGTCTTCGATAATATCGATAAAATCCTCTTTGTCGATCTGGATAAGATGTAAAGCGTCTTTAAGGTCTTCAAAAGTGACGATAAAGGGGTTTGGGGCCTTTTTGAGTTCCTCTAAATCACGGATACATTTTTTGACCAGTTCGGGATTTTGGTGAACGTTGACCTGATCAAGATATTTTGCGCACTCTTGAAGATAGAGATTTCTTGCAAAAGAGGCGAGTTTATGCAGCTCGCTAAAATTGTTGTAGGCTAGATTAAGTTTGATTTCGTTGATGAGTTCTTTGAGATACTCTTGATACTCATATAAAGAGAGTCCTACCTCTTTGGCTTTTTGGGCAAGAGGGATAGGGTTAGAAGAGCACTCTTGTGCTAGATTGGGTGCTTCTTGTGTGGGCGGCTTTGGCGAATTTTGTGGAGGAGGGGGGGTGTTGGGCTGCGTATTTTGGGATTGCTGATCGCTAGGTTGGGACGCTGTATGTGGAAGCTGTACATACAGCTCTTTTGGCAAATCGATGCCGTAAAGTTTGGCTAAAAAGAGGATATAGGAGTAAAACTCCTCGATGATTCCTATCGCCTCTTTTATGGGAGTGTTTTTTTTCATTTTAGAAAGGATATCAAAGGCTGGTTTGAGTCGTAGATTTGCGGCTACGCCTTTTAGGGTATGGATGGTTTCATACAGCTCTTTTTGATTGTTTTCTCTTATAGCCTCATTAATCTGGGGCAGTTTATCTATGGCGTGTTTGACATACTCTTTTATAAAGTCCTCTACGATGTCGGGGCCTAAATTGAGCTCTTCGCCAATTTGATCCAAATTTGGCTCTTGAAAATCTTTGGGTTTTAGAGGCAGTTTGTCCGTAGCTCTATTTTGCGTCTCTTTTTGGGTATGACCCTTTTTTTTAGTGGATTGGGTTTTAGTGGGTGTTTGGGTCTGTTCTTGGATAGGAGAGATATGGTTAAAATCGCAATC